>CAZJHS010000009.1:39324-58606 GCA_964545895.1 uncultured Chitinophaga sp.
AAAACAACCCAATGTATGAGCCCCAAGTTGCGCCCATATCAATATTACCTTTAGGCGCACCAAGTTGGTAAACAGTATAAAAATAAAGCAGTGTTGGTATTAGCGAAAACAAAACCAATACTACACCTGCAAAATACTTTCCTAAAATAATTTGCGTATCGCTTAGTGGCTTGGTGGTAATAATCTCAATTGTTCCACTCTTTTTTTCTTCGCTAAAACTACGCATGGTAATAGCCGAAATTAAAAAGATAAATACCCAAGGAGCCATACCAAATAATGTATCCATGTTTGCATAACCCATATCAAACAAATTATACTCTGGCAATACCCACATAAATAATCCTATGGCAATTAAAAACACCGCAATTACCACGTAGGCAATTAGCGAACTTAAGAATGAACGGATTTCCTTTTTTAAGATAACGTACATGTTATTTACCTGTTAATTTTTGAAACACTGATTCCAACGAATCCTCTTCTAAACTCATGGAAAGAAGTACCCAACTATGCTGCGATGAAAGCACAGAAATTTGCTCACGCACATCGCGTTCGGCTTTAATAAAATACTTGTTTGCCGTTTGTTTTACTTGCTTTATGCCTGCAATATTTTTTAATAGCGCAGTTTGTATTTCATTTTTAAACTCAACTACAATTGTTATTTCTTTGGTTGATTTTTGCTGAAGCGCACCAATACTATCATCGGCTACAATTTTACCCCGATTGATAATAATTACCCGGTTACACATACTCTCTACCTCTTGCATAATGTGGGTTGATAGCAATACCGTTTTATCTTGACCAATTTCTTTAATTAAGTCTCTAATTTCAACAACTTGATTAGGATCTAAACCAGATGTAGGTTCATCTAATATTAACACTTTGGGGTTGTGTAACATGGCCTGAGCCAAGCCCACACGTTGCTTGTATCCTTTACTTAATTGTCCAATTTTCTTTTTACGCTCTAAGCTCAACCCTACACGTTCAATCATTTCTTCCACTCTAACTTTAGCTTGTTTGCCTAAACCTTGAATTTCGGCACTAAACATCAAATATTCTTTTACAAACATATCTATGTAAAGCGGGTTTAATTCAGGCAAATAACCAATATGCTTTTTAACCTCCATAGTTTGGGTTGATACATCAAAGCCACAAACTTTAGCAATGCCGCTTGTTTGAGGAATGTATCCTGTTAAAATTTTCATGGTGGTTGATTTACCGGCTCCATTCGGGCCCAAAAATCCTAAGATTTCTCCTTGCTTGGCCTCAAACGAAATTTCATCCAACGCACGCTGCGTTCCGTAAATTTTGGTAAGCTTCTCTACTTGTATACTCATGAATAAAATGAAAGTCAGCGAAAATAGGCAAAAGGTTGTTAAGCTGCATATAATAATTACCTGCCAAATCACATCATAAACACTTCATTTAACAAGGCGCATTGCATCAAACGCAAAAAGCCACTTGTTCATTTTAAATGTCGCACTATCCAAAAACTACTCTCGCCTTAACAAATAAACAATCTGACTTTTTCTTCAAAATACCTCCACCAAGCACCACCAAATACAAAATATTGTTAAACAATTACTTGCAACGTTTTCCACCCCTTATCAACCCATAAAAAAGCAATACTTTTCCACAAAAGTGGAGGAAAGTGGAGGAAAGTGGATTTTTTGATTTAGTTTAGCGGTGTCGAAAAAATGTAAAACATGTCGCAGCTGCACGGAGAATATGAATGTAAACTGGATGCCAAAGGGAGGTTGATAATACCTGCTGCCCTTAAAAAACAGTTGCCTGCAGCCGCTAAAGACACTTTTTTTATTAACCGTGGTTTTGAAAAATGCTGCGTGTTGTACCCAAGTAACGAATGGGAAACTATTGCAGCCGAAATAAACAAGCTGAGCGACTACATAAAAAAAGAGCGCGAGTTTAAGCGCTACTTTTTGCGTGGTGCTAGTCAATTAGAAATGGATAGCTCAAGCCGCGTTAACCTACCAAAAAGTTTATTAGAATATGCTGGAGCTACTGCAGAAGTGGTGCTTTTGGCATATGGCAATAAAATAGAATTATGGAGTAAAGCTGGTTACGAAAAAATGTTGAGTGAGGAACCAGAAGACTTTAGCGCATTAGCCGAGGAGGTGATGAGTAAACGCGAGAGGAGGAACGATGAGTAATTTAGAATACCATGTTCCGGTAATGTTACAAGAGTGCCTTGATGGATTAAATATTAACCCTGATGGTGTTTATGTAGATGTAACTTTTGGCGGAGGAGGACACTCGCGTGCTATATTAAATAAGCTTAGCCCCAGAGGAAAATTAATTGCATTTGACCAAGATGAAGATGCTAAACGCAATTTGCCGCAAGACGACCGCTTAGTATTTATAGATCAAAATTTCGAGTTCATCAAAAATCATATTCAATACCAAGGCTTATTACCCGTTGATGGTATTTTAGCCGATTTAGGTGTTTCATCGCACCAATTTGATGTGGATGAACGAGGATTTAGCTACCGCTTTGATGATGCAGTTTTAGATATGCGTATGAACAGAGAAGCCGGAAAAAGCGCTGCTGCATTACTAAACACGGCTACCGAAGCCGAATTAGCCGATATGTTTTATTACTACGGAGAGCTAAACCAAGCGCGTAGCATAGCCAAACAATTGCTTGTAGCCCGCCAAGGAAAAGAAATTGCTACAGTAGCCGATTTAAAAAATGCCCTACAGCAATTTGCTCCCAAGTTTAAAGATTATAAGTTCTGGAGCCAGGTATTTCAAGCATTACGTATTGAAGTAAATAGAGAATTAGAAGTACTAAAAAGTTTGCTTAATCAATGTGCCGATGTAATTAAGCCAGGTGGAAGATTAGTGATTATGAGCTACCACTCACTTGAAGATAGATTGGTTAAAAACTATATCAACTCGGGTAATTTTAAAGGAGAGCTTGAAAAAGATTTTTATGGCAACGCAATCAAACCATTTAGTGCAATTAGCAAAAAAGCCATAACAGCCTCCGCACAAGAACTAGAGATTAACACCAGGTCGCGTAGTGCAAAACTAAGAATAGCACAACGTAACTAAGTACAACAAGGAGTATAAACAATGGCAAACAGAATACTTACAGATGAAGAAGCAGAAGAGTTAGAGTTGCCCGTTGAGGAAAAACCAAAAGAGCCCTCACGGTTAACATCGGCCATGCAAAAGATGGCAGATTTTGACTTTAACATTTCGCGCGAGTGGATGATTAAACAAATACCGTTTGCCCTATTTGTGATGCTGCTGTTACTACTACATATATATAATGTACATACAACGGAACGCATTATCAGAAAAACAGACAAACTAAATAAAGAAATAAAGGAATTACGCTCAGAGTATATCACCATTTTAAGTGAACTGATGAGCGAAAGTAAACAATCGACAGTAGCAGATAAATTAGATACACTAGGTATAAAAGAACTAACCACACCACCAATAAAAATAACCTACTAAAAATAAGTTAATCAACCAATAATTAATCAACCAACTCGTGGCAACTAACAACAGAAAAGTAATTTTAATACGTACCTACACCGCTTTTGCGTTTGTATGCGTATTTGCTGCTTTTATTGTTGCCTACCTTTTTAAAATACAATTTAAAGAGCGCGAACATTGGGTAGAGTTAAGCCAAAACTTAAGTACCACCATACAAACGGTTGAACCATCACGCGGAACTATTTTTGCTATTGATGGAAGCGTACTAGCTACCTCGTTACCAATTTATGATTTACGCATTGATGGAAAAGCACCGGGGTTTGCTAAAAAAGAATTTTTTGATGATAACATTGATTCCCTATCATTCATGCTATCGCAGCTTTTTGCTGATAAAAGTAAGGCTGATTATAAACGCATTTTAACGGGTGTTCGTAAACGTAAAGAACGCTATTATTTATTGAAGCGTAAAATTACCTATCCCGAAATGAAAGCGGTTAAAAACTTCCCGATATTTAGAATGGGGAAGTATAAAGGCGGCTTAACTATTGAAGAAAAAAACAAACGCGAAAAACCATTTGAAGATCTTGCTGAACGTACTATTGGCTATAGTGTGCAAGGTGTACAACCAGTTGGTTTGGAGGGCGCATTTAACAAAGATTTAAGCGGTAAAGAAGGTAAGCGTGTAATGCAGCGAATTGCTGGTGGTACATGGATACCAATGAATGATGAAGAACAAATTGAAGCTAAGAACGGAAATGATATTTACACTACCATTGATGTAAACCTTCAAGATGTTACCACAAATGCTTTACGCAGAACATTAATTACTAATGATGCGCAATGGGGCACTGCAATTTTAATGGAAGTTGCCACAGGCGAGATTAGAGCAATTGCCAACTTAACACGTGTATCGGAGGGTATATACAATGAGCAATACAACTATGCCGTTGGTGAAAGTTTAGAACCAGGCTCTACATTTAAACTTACTAGCATGCTTGCCTTACTTGAAGATAAAAAGGTAAGAATGACAGATTTGTTTGATACTGAAAATGGCGAGAAAAGATATTTTGCAAATGCCGTAATGTATGATAGTGAAAAAGGTGGCCATGGTGTGGTAACCTTTCAACATGCTTTCGAAATATCATCTAATGTGGCTATATCAAAAGCTATATACCAACACTACAGAAGTAACCCTTCACAGTTTTATAACCACTTAGATAGACTTCATTTAACTAAGCCTTTAGGACTACAAATTACTGGTGAAGGTAAACCTCGCATCAAGCATCCAAAAGATAAAGATTGGTATGGTACAACTTTACCTTGGAGCAGTATCGGTTACGAGGTAAAAGTAACACCAATGCAAGTACTTTCGCTTTATAATGCCGTAGCTAATAATGGAGTGATGGTAAAGCCTTTGTTTGTTAAACGTATTACCAACACAGGTAAAATTATTAAGCAATACAATACCGAAGTAATTGAACGCAAAATAGCCTCGCCTGAAACCATTAAAAATTTACGTGTAATGATGGAAGGTGTTGTTGAAAGAGGTACAGGACATTCACTAAAAAATCCAAACTATAGTATTGGTGGCAAAACAGGAACTGCACTTGTTGCAGATGGAAGATTGGGTTATAAAAAACCTGTTTATCGTTCTTCATTCTGTGGGTATTTCCCGGCAAATAATCCTCAATACACCTGCTTTGTTATGGTTAATGCTCCAAGTAAAGGTGTGTATTATGGTGGCGCAGTAGCAGGACCAGTATTTAAAGAAATTGCTGATAAGGTTTATGCCAATAGCCACAACTTACATGGAGATATAAAATTAGTACTTAATCAAGTTAACCCAACACCAACTACAGTTAAAACTGCTTACAAACAAAACCTTGAAGTGGTGCTAAATAAACTTGGACAACAAGTGGCTAAAAATGATACCATGGAGGATACGGGAAACGAGTGGGCACAAGCTGTAGTTACCAATAACCAAGCAAAAATAGGAAGTAAAAAAATAAGCAAAACTTTTATGCCCGATGTAATTGGGATGGGATTAAAAGATGCCGTTTATCTATTAGAAAACAGCGGAGTACTGGTACAAGTAATTGGCATAGGCAAGGTAAAAGAACAATCAATACCTGTTGGAACTGCGCTTGTAAAAGGAACCAAGGTAACGCTAAAATTAGGATAATAATTACATGAAAACGATAGCACAACTTATACAACAAGTACCTGATGTAAGCTTAGTGGGTAACGCACAAGTTACTGCACTTCATCTTACCTACGACTCACGACATGTGGGTGAGGGCTCGTTATTTTTTGCTATCAAAGGAACTCAGGTTGATGGACATCAATTTATTGATGCAGTTGTTGAAAAAGGCGCTGCTGCTATAGTTTGCGAAACATTACCCGAAAACATAAACCCAACTGTTACTTATATTAAAGTAAAAGATAGTACAGAAGCCATGGGATTGATGGCGGCTGAGTTTTACGATCATCCTTCAAAAAAATTAAAAGTAACTGCAATAACAGGCACCAACGGAAAAACTACAGTAGCTACTTTACTATTCCGTTTGTTCAGATCATTTGGTCATAACGTAGGTCTATTATCTACTGTACAAAATCAAATTAATGAAACAGTAATACCATCAACCCATACTACCCCAGATAGCATTAGAATTAACGAGCTATTGGAACACATGGTTGAACAAGGTTGCGAGTATGCTTTTATGGAAGCAAGCTCTCACGCCATTCATCAAAACCGCATAAAAGGATTGCACTTTGCAGGAGTAGCATTTACTAACATTACACACGATCATTTAGACTACCACGAAACATTTGCTAACTATATAGCTGCTAAGAAAAAACTATTTGATGAAGTAAATGAAGATGCATTTGCACTAACCAATAAAGATGATAAAAACGGCATGGTTATGCTGCAAAATACTAAAGCCACACGCTACAGTTACGGTCTAAAAAGTATGGCTGATTTTAAAGCTAAAATACTTGAAAGTGATTTTACTGGAATGCTGTTAAGTATTGATGAACAGGATGCGTGGTTTAGATTGGTAGGTAATTTTAATGCATACAATTTACTGGCTGTGTACGGTACTGCTTTTCTTTTAGGCAAAGAAAAAATAGAGATTATTAAGCACCTAAGTAATATAGAAGCTGTAAAAGGTCGCTTTGAGTATGTAAGAAGTGAACAAGGTGTAATTGCAATAGTAGATTATGCACATACACCCGATGCGCTAAAAAATATTTTAGATACTATTAATGAGTTACGCAACAGAAACGAACAACTTATTACGGTAGTTGGTTGTGGAGGAAATAGAGATGCTGCTAAACGACCTATTATGGCTGATATAGCTACAGAGCATAGTACTAAAGTAATTTTTACCAGTGATAATCCTCGCACAGAAAATCCTGAAACAATTTTAGATGAAATGCAAAAAGGTGTTAAGCCATTGCATTTCAAAAAAACACTTCGAATTAGTGATAGAAAAGAAGCAATAAAAGCCGCAGTGGCACAAGCACAAAAAGGTGATATCATTTTAATAGCTGGTAAAGGACACGAAAACTACCAAGAAATTAATGGTGTAAAACATCACTTTGATGATAAAGAAACAGTATTGGAAATGTTTGAATTAATGAAATAAAGAACGAAGAATATGCTATACTACTTATTTGAATATTTAGATAAACAGCTAAACTTTCCTGGAGCAGGAATGTTTCAATACATTTCATTCAGAGCAGCGTTAGCTATTATTTTATCGCTAACTATAACTACCATTTTTGGCAAGCGATTAATAAATATGTTGCGTAACCTACAAGTTGCAGAAACTGTTCGCAACTTAGGTTTAGCTGGCGAAAGTCAGAAACAAGGAACACCTACTATGGGTGGTTTAATCATATTGGGTGCAATTGTATTGCCCACATTATTGTTTGCACGATTAAGTAATGTTTACATCATACTAATTTTAATTTCTACAGTTTGGTTAGGGCTGGTAGGATTTTTAGATGATTACATCAAAGTATTTAAGAAAAATAAAGAAGGTTTAGCTGGAAGATTTAAAGTGCTTGGCCAAGTTGGTTTAGGAGTAATTGTGGCTACTACCTTATACTACAATCAACACGTAAAAATAAGAGAGTATTACAAACCAGAAGAGGTTACTACCCAATTTATTCAAGAGCATAATCTTAAACCAACAGTAATTGAAAATCAAATATTTTTGGCAGCCGATGTTCACTCTACTACCACTACCCTACCCTTTATAAAAAACACACAATTTGATTATGCCGATTTGCTAAAATTTGTTGGCGAAAGTTACAAAGACTATAATTTCTTAGTGTATCTATTGGTTGTAATTTTCATTATTACAGCTGTATCTAACGGAGCAAATATTACCGATGGAATTGATGGCTTAGCTGCAGGAACATCAGCCATAATTGGCGTAACACTGGGCATATTTGCCTACGTATCGGGCAACGTAGTATTTAGTAAATACTTAAATATTATGTACATACCACACCTGGGCGAAATGGTAATTTTTGCGGGTGCATTTGTAGGAGCATGTGTAGGATTTTTATGGTACAACAGCTATCCAGCGCAAGTATTTATGGGCGATACCGGCAGCTTAGCGCTTGGAGGAATTATTGCATCATTTAGTTTAATGGTGCGCAAAGAACTTCTCATTCCAATCCTTTGCGGAATTTTTCTTATCGAAAATTTATCGGTTATCCTTCAGGTATACTATTTCAAATATCAAAAGAAAAAACATGGACTTGAATATGCACGCGAACATCGATTATTTAAAATGTCGCCACTGCATCATCATTACCAAAAAAGTGGATACCATGAAGCCAAAATTGTAACACGCTTTTGGATTATTGGAATTTTACTAGCCATTGTAACCATTTTAACATTAAAAGTTCGCTAACAAATAAGCATGACAAACAGAATAGTAATATTAGGCAGTGGCGAAAGCGGAACAGGCGCAGCAATGCTTGCTAAAAAGCAAGGGTTTGATGTGTTTGTATCTGATAAAGGCATGATACCTGACAACTTTAAAAATGAGTTGAATACTATTGGTGTGCCTTTTGAAGAAGGTAATCACACTGCTGAGCTTATTTTAAATGCTACTGAAATTATTAAAAGCCCAGGTATACCTGATAATGCACCACTAGTTGTTGAAGCACGTGCAAAAGGAATTGCCATTATAAATGAGCTTGAGTTTGCCGCTCGTTACACGGAAGCAAAAATAATAGCCATTACTGGTACAAACGGAAAAACAACCACTACAAGTTTAGTTTACCATGTACTTAAAACTGCTGGTTTTGATGTAGCTGTGGCTGGCAATATTGGGATAAGCATGGCTCGTTTAATTACAGAGCGTGATTACGCCTATTTTGTTTTAGAAGTAAGCAGTTTTCAGCTTGATAATATGTACAACTTTAAAGCTGATATAGCGGTGTTGTGCAATATTACTCCCGACCACTTAGATAGATATAATTACGAGCTACAAAACTATGTTGATGCGAAATTTCGCATCACCCAAAATCAAACTGAAAAAGATGTTTTTATCTACTGTGCCGAAGATGAGTTAACCATTAACAACATCGAAAAACACCAAATAAAAGCAACACAAATACCTTTTGCATACGATAAACAACTTGCCGTTGGAGCGTATGTAAATCAAGGACAAATTATCTTAAACACTACAACAAAAAATCTAAATCCATTTACTATGTATATTAACGAACTTGCACTAAAAGGCCGCCACAATGCCTACAATTCAATGGCTGCCGCAATCATCGGACAAGTATTAAACATTCGTAAGGAGTCAATCCGCGAAAGTTTAATCAGTTTCCAAAATGTTGAACATCGCTTAGAAAGCGTAATTACCACTGCTGGTGTTGAGTACATCAACGACTCAAAAGCTACCAACGTAAACTCTACTTGGTATGCATTAGAGAGCATGGAAAAACCAACTGTATGGATTGCAGGTGGTGTTGACAAAGGCAATGATTACGGATTGCTTAAAGAAATGGTGAAAGAAAAAGTACGCATTATTGTGTGCTTAGGTCTTGATAATCGTAAAATACATGAAGCATTTGGTGCTGATGTGGATATGATTATTAACACAACTAGCATGAATGAAGCGGTGCATGTTGCTAAACAAATGGCAAAAAAAGGAGAAGCTGTTTTACTTTCTCCAGCTTGTGCTTCATTCGATTTATTTAAAAACTACGAAGACAGAGGTCGTCAGTTTAAAAAAGCAGTACGCGATTTATAATACTAACCCAATACGTAAATTAAGTTAAGTAATAAGTAATGACAACTTGGGAAAGAATTCGCCCGCGCGGAGACCAGTTTATGTGGATGGTTATATTTATCCTCTCGTTTTGGGGATTATTAGCCATATACAGTAGCACCGGAGCGCTTGCCTATAAAAAAAATGGCGGCACTGTGGAAATATATTTGCTACAACAAGCAGGCCTTTTGTTGGCAGGTTTTTTCATCATGTTTATGGTGCATTCCATACATTACAAATACTTTATTAGCTTATCTAAATTAGCCATATGGCTTACGTATCCTTTGTTAATATACACCTTAGTTTTTGGCATTGAAATTAATGGTGCACGTAGATGGATTAATTTGTTTGGTGTAACTTTTCAAGCATCAGATTTTGCTAAACTTGCTATTATCATGTTTGTAACACGCGAACTAGCACGAAAGCAAGACACGATTGATGATTTTAAAAAAACCTTTTTACCTATACTAGGGCACATAACAGCTATTTGCTTACTTATTGCCCCCGAAAACTTAAGTACCGCTATGGTACTTTTTGCAACCTGCTTTATCATTTTATTTATTGGCCGTGTAAAAATTAAGCACTTAGCCTTAATTACAAGTGGTGTAATGGTTGCAGGATTGCTCTTCTTTTTATTGCTATTTGTTGTTCCTGAAAAAGCGTTGAAAGGACGTATGCTTACCTGGAAAAACAGGGTTGAATCTTTTGGCAAACAAGAAACCGACCCTGATAAAACCTATCAAAACGATCATGCAAAAATTGCAATAGCAACAGGCGGAATATTTGGTAAGTTTCCTGGCAATAGCGTTGAGCGCAACTTTTTACCCGAAGCTTACTCCGATTTTATTTATGCAATTATTGCCGAAGAATACGGATTAATTGGAGCATTAATTATGCTTATGCTGTACTTATTTTTTCTGTACAGAGCCATACGTATTGTATTACGCAGCCCAAAAGCATTTGGTGCATTAATAGCCGTTGGATTGAGTTTTTCGTTAGTACTTCAAGCTATGATAAACATGGCCGTTGCTGTTAATCTTTTCCCGGTTACAGGTTTAACCTTGCCATTGGTAAGTAAAGGTGGAACATCAATATTACTTACCTCAGTAGCATTTGGAGTTATTATGAGCGTAAGCCGATACGTAGAAGAAGATGAACCTGAAGGCAAAGAAGATTTAGATACAGCACCTAAAACTAATTTAAACACAGCACAAGTTGCTGCTGAGGAAGGATAATTGTATGATAGATACCAATAAAAAATATAAGATAGTAATAAGTGGAGGTGGCACTGGTGGACATATATATCCGGCAGTTGCTGTAGCACAAGCATTGGAACGCAAACTTCCAAATGTAGAAATACTTTTTGTAGGTGCTAGCGATAGAATGGAAATGGAAAAAGTTCCGAAAGCTGGCTATAAAATTATTGGTTTATGGATAAGCGGTTTGCAGCGCAGTTTAAGTGTTAAGAATTTACTCTTCCCAATTAAAGTAATTAATAGTGTGCTAAAAAGCTTAAGCATTATTAACGACTTTAAACCAGATGCAGCAATTGGTTTTGGCGGATATGCAAGTGGTGCAATGCTGTATGCGGCTACTATAAAAAAACTACCTACTGTAATACACGAGCAAAACTCTTACGCTGGTATTACTAATAAAATTTTAAAAAATAGGGTTGATACCATTTGTGTAGCTTATGATAATATGGGAAGATTTTTCCCTGAGCGTAAGCTTATCAAAACAGGTAATCCTATACGTTTAGATTTAATGCAAGTTGACTTAAAAAAGCAAGAAGCCTACAAGCATTTTAATCTTAACCCTAATAAAAAAACAGTACTTATTATTGGTGGTAGTTTGGGTGCTCGCACCATTAACGAAAGCATTTTAGCAAGCTTAACAAAATTTGCCGATGCTGATGTGCAACTACTTTGGCAAACCGGAAAAAGCTTTACCAAAGCACAAGGTCTAAATCAAGATGGTGTGCGCGTAGAAACTTTTATTTACGAAATGAATTTAGCCTATGCCGTGGCCGATGTGGTTATATCACGTGCAGGTGCTTTAAGTATTGCCGAGTTAGCTCAAGTAAAAAAACCCGTAATTTTAGTACCATCACCTAATGTTGCAGAGGATCATCAAACCAAAAATGCAATGGCCTTAGTTGAACGTGATGCTGCAATTTTAGTACGCGATGCTGATGCTAAAAACACCTTAGTAAACGAGTGTTTAAGTTTGGTAACCAATGAGGCTAAACAGGTACAACTAAAAAACAACATAGGTACTTTTGCTATGCCCGATGCGGCCGATAGAATTGTTACTGAAGTATTAAGGGTAATTGAGGAACGTTAAAAACACACATCCCCATCATGAATTTTAATAACATAAAACAAGTATATTTTTTAGGCATAGGCGGTATTGGCATGAGTGCCATTGCACGCTACTTCAACACCCAAAAAATTGCGGTAATGGGTTATGATAAAACAGAAACTGAACTGACCAAAAATTTGGTTAATGAGGGAATAAAAATTCATTACACCGACCAAGGAAGTGAATTGGCCAACTTCGGATTTAATCCAGAAACAACATTGGTGGTATTAACTCCTGCTATTCCTAAAAATCACGAAGAGTATAATTGGTTTCAACAAAACGCATTTACCATTTTAAAGCGTTCGCAAGTATTAGGAATTATAACCGATGCCTATAAAACTGCAGGTGTTGCAGGTACACATGGTAAAACTACTACATCAACATTATTGGCACATATTTTAAAACAAAGTAGTGTTGATTGTGCTGCATTTTTAGGAGGAGTTTCTACCAACTATAACAGTAATTTATTGCTTCATCAAACTCATCAAACAGAAACTAAAAACCAACTTATGGTGGTTGAAGCTGATGAATTTGACCGCTCATTTTTAACGTTACATCCAAGCATAGGAATTATTACTTCAACCGATGCCGACCATCTTGATATTTATGGCGAACATGAAGCACTAAAAAAATCGTTTGCTGATTATGCTTCGCAAGTACGTGATGTGCTTTTCATAAAAAAAGAATTAGAACTTTACTCAGAGTTAAAATTAGCAGATAATACTAATCGCATTAAATCATACAGCATTACGCAGCAAGCTGATGTGTATGCAACCAATATTACAATTATTGGCGATACTTACTATTTTGATTTACATGCAGGTGATATCATACTTGCAAATTTACATTTAGGCATACCAGGTTTACACAATGTAGAAAACGCAGTAGCTGCAAGTGCAGCTGCCTTGCACGCAGGTGTAAGTAGCGATGAATTGCGCAATGGATTAGCAACCTTTACTGGTGTTAAACGTAGATTTGAATATAAACTTAAATCACAAAACTTAGTTTACATTGATGATTATGCACATCATCCAACAGAGCTATCGGCTATTATTGGTTCAGTTAAAAAAATGTATGCTGGCAAAAAAGTACTAGCCATATTTCAACCTCACTTATATAGTCGAACACGCGATTTTGTTGATGGCTTTGCCGAGAGTTTATCAATGGCTGATGAAGTAATTTTATTAGACATTTACCCTGCACGCGAATTACCAATAGCAGGTGTAACCTCTCAAATTATTTTTGATAAAATAACACAACCCAATAAAACACTTTGTACCAAAGCAGATGTACTAAACTTACTAACTAAAAAACAATTAGAGGTGGTACTTACTGTTGGTGCTGGTGATATTGACACCCTTGTAGAACCAATTGCAACCTACTTAACAAACAGCAATAACTAATGGCTTGGGATAAACATAAATTTATAGCACGTGCAAAAAAAATTGGCTACATCACACTTTGGAGTGCGTTAGTGGTTGCACTTTTTATAAGCGTGTCGTTTATCAATAAGCAAGAAAAAACGGTTACTTGTAGTGCAATAAAAGTAAGCATTGAACCCACAGAAGCAGCCAATTTTGTAGATAGAGAAATGATACTTAAAACCATTAGAAAAGATGGTAACGAACAAAAAATAATTGGACTAGCGATAAACAACATTGGAATACCGTGGTTAGAAAAAAAACTATGTGGAAATCCGATGATAAAAACCGCACAAGTGTATAGTGATATGAACGGTGTACTAAACATTCACATCACCCAACGTAGGCCAATACTGCGTATTTTTAATGCATTTGGCGAGAGTTATTACCTTGATGAAGATGGGCTAAAAATGCCTGTATCGCCTGATTATACTGCACATGTACCAGTTGCATCGGGCTTCATTTTTGAACATGGCACAGGAAGAGATAGTGCGCAAAGCCCTGTGGGTAAAGCACTTTTTAAGATAGCCACATATGTTGATAAAGATACTTTTTGGAACGCGCAGATAGAACAGATATTTGTTACAACTGAAAGTGAGTTTACACTTATTCCTAATGTAGGTGATCAAACAATCATTTTTGGCGATGCAAACGATGTAGAAGACAAGTTTAAACGACTGATGCTTTTTTACCAAGAAGCCATGAGTAGAATAGGTTGGAATACATACAGCAGCATTAATGTAAAGTACAAGAATCAAATAGTTTGTAAAAAGAAATTTAGTTTATAGTGGCCATGCAGCACGTTAAAAAAATTATTGTAGGTTTAGATATTGGTACCACCAAAGTGTGTGCCATTGTAGGCACCAAAAACGAATTTGGTAAGGTAGAAATTTTGGGTATGGGTAAGGCCGATTCGCTTGGCGTTATTCGTGGCGAAGTGCGCAATATCGACAAAACCGTTAAAGCCATTAAAGAGGCCATTGAAAAAGCCAAAGCAAGTATTCAAGGCGGAAGCAACATTCGCATTGATATTCACTCGGTGCATGCGGGTATTGCTGGCCAACACATTAAAAGCAAACAACACCGCAATAGTGTTAGTCGCAAAAATCCAGATAGTGAAATTACACTTGATGAAGTAATTGATTTTATAAAAGAAACAGAAAAATTAGCATTGCCTCCGGGTGATGAAATTATTCATGTTTTACCACAAGAATACCAAGTTGATGATTTTGCTGATGTTGCAGATCCTGTAGGAATTGCAGGTGTTCGTTTATCGGCAAATTTTCACATCATTACTGGCCACGTTGAGGCTATCAAAAATATCAACAAAAGTGTTCACCGCGCAGGACTTGATGTAGCTGATTTGATTTTAGAACCACTATCGTCAGCCGAAGCTGTACTTACCCCAGAAGAAATGGAAGCTGGAGTTTGTTTAGTTGATATTGGTGGCGGAACAACTGATGTGGCTATTTTCAAAAATGGCATTATTCGCCATACTGCAGTTATTCCATTTGGTGGAAATATTATTACGGATGATGTGGTGGAAGGTTGCCAAGTATTGCGCAATCAAGCAGAATTATTAAAAGTAAAATTTGGTTCGGCAGTTGCCGATGAAAATAAGGAAAATGAAATTGTTTGTATTCCTGGTTTCCACGGACGTGCACCAAAAGAAGTTTCTATCAAAAACTTAGCTATGGTTATCCAAGCGCGTGTTGAAGAAATTTTCGAATCAGTTTTATTTCAAATTAAAAGCTCAGGTTTAGAGCGCAAACTAAACGCAGGTATTGTTATTACAGGCGGTGGCTCACAACTAAAACACTTAAGCAAATTGGTTGAGTATGTTACTGGTATGGATACTCGTATTGGATATCCAAATGAGCATATTGCCAAATCAATTGTTGATGAAATAAAAAGCCCAATGTATGCTACAAGTGTTGGTTTAGTTATTAAAGGATTAAATGATAGCATAACCGACAGAGAAGAACCTGCAACACAAGAAGAAATAGAAGAATCCATTAAGCATCCAAAAACAGGTGGTTTCTTAAAAAATTGGCTCGATAAAGGCATGGCCTGGTTAAACGATGCTGATGATATGAAAGATTTTTAATTAATAACCCAAAATAAACATACCAATATGAACGCTCTAAAATTCGATTTACCGAAAGATAAATCAAGCATAATAAAAGTGCTTGGCGTAGGCGGTGGTGGTGGAAATGCCGTTAACCACATGTTTAACCAAGGCATTAAAGGGGTTGATTTTGTTATTTGTAATACCGATTTACAAGCTCTTGAGGCAAGCCCAATTCCGAATAAAATACAGTTAGGTGCAAGTTTAACTGCTGGTTTAGGTGCTGGTGCCGATCCTGAAAAGGGTCATAATAGCGCAATGGAAGCCATTGAAGATATTATAGAAGTACTTGGTGTAAATACCAAAATGCTTTTTGTTACGGCAGGTATGGGCGGTGGAACTGGTACTGGTGCCGCTCCTGTTATTGCTAAGGCTGCACGCGAATTGGATATTTTAACGGTTGGTATTGTTACTACACCTTTTAGTTTTGAAGGTAAAAAACGTAAAAACCATGCCGATGAAGGTATTGAACAACTAAAGCGTAGTGTTGATTGCTTATTGGTAATTAACAATGATAAAATTAAAGATATGTATGGCAACTTACCTATTCGCACTGCGTTTAGTCATGCCAATGATATTTTAACTATTGCAGCCAAAGGTATTGCCGAAATAATTACCTACCCAGGTTATATTAACGTGGATTTTGAAGACGTTAAAACCGTAATGCGCAACAGCGGTGTTGCCCTTATGGGTAGCGCAAGTGCCGAAGGTGATAACCGTGCGATGGATGCTGTTAAAGCGGCATTAGCATCGCCATTACTAAACGACAATCAAATACACGGTGCTAAAAATATTTTATTAAACATCTCGTTTGGAGCAAGCGAAGTATTGATGGACGAAATCGACATGATTTCGAACTTTGTACAAGAGCAAGCTGGCCAAACTGCCGATGTTATTTTTGGAACTTCAATTGATGAAACGTTAGGCGAAAAACTAGCTGTAACAATTATTTGTACAGGTTTTGAAAGCCGCGAAAATCAAATTGTATACAACACCCCAAACACAGCTGTTAATAACGCTCCAGTAAACAATACCACTAAACACGTATTGTACGAAGAGCCTAAAAAACCAGAAATGATTGTGGTTAATCCTTTGGTTGAAGCAATAAAACCTATAGAGGAAATTAAACCTGAACCTCCAGTTGAAATAATAGCAGCAATAGTGCCTGCAACTATAGAGCCTGTTGCATTTGTAGCACCAGAGCCAATAGTAAACGAAGTTGAAGAAATGGGTAAAGAAGAAATTCGTCATCAATTAATTTTTGATGAAACACCTATTGCTAACGAAATAGAAGAAACAACTGAGGAAGTATTTGAGCAACCAACTTTAGCTTTTGAAATAGAGAATACTATTGAAGAAGTTGAAGAAGAGTTTATAGCTCCGATAGCTGAAATTCAGGAACCGTTTATAAAAACAATTGAACCTATTATAAACGAAATTGAATTACCTGAACTAAACGAAGCTGTTGCCGAAACTCCAATTGCCGAATATCAAAACAACGAAATTACTGCCGATTTTAATGCAGATACCCCATTTGATTTTGACTTTGATGGCGAAGAAGAAAACAGCAACAACGACCAAGAGGAGAAAATAAAACAAAGTATTGCACGCCTTAAAAAAATTAAGGATTTAAACTTACAAATAAACTCTCCTACTGGCTTGCGCGAGTTAGAAACTCAACCAGCTTATTTACGTAAACAGAAAAAATTAAACGATGTTCCGCACTCATCAGAAAATGCAGTATCGCGTTTAAGTTTATTTGATGATGGAACTAATAACGGAATACGTACCAACAATAGTTTTTTACACGATAACGTTGACTAAAAATTATTAAAACGTAATATAAAATCCCCAAATTGAATCAAATCAGTTTGGGGATTTTTGTTTAATAACGCATCATAAATAGGTGCGCTATACTTTTGGTTTACGCGTGGTTTTTATTGCCTTTACATAATCATGGATGGCATCTTCTGTTGTATACCAAACTCTACCCTCTTTGTATGCATCAATTTCACCCCTACGAGCTAACAAACTGATATACTCTTGGCTATATCCATAAGGCACCAAACCTTCGTTTACAATATTGCCAATAGGTTTATAATCTTCGGCATAATTATCCAAGTTGCTTAAATAAATATCCAAACTACGCTCCATGGCTTGGCACACCAATAATAGCAATTTGCTATAATCGCCTTCGTTGGCTCTGTTTAATGCCGCGTAATATTTTTTTCTATCATTACGCAAAATAATAGCCGGTGGATAGCCATCTTTCATCATCAATAAATTAAACAGTAAACGTGCCGTGCGACCATTACCATCAAAAAATGGATGTATCCATACAAACCTATGATGAAAAATACTAGCCCTCACTAAGGTATGCATATCAGCAGATTCTTTATTAACCCAATGCATTAACTCATGCACATAATCGTATACTTTTAGTGCATTAGGAGGAGTGAAATTAGCCCCAGTAATACGTACACCCGAATTACGAAAACGCCCTGCAAAATCCTTTTCAATTTTATCCAACACTAACTCATGGGTGTGTAAAATATCATGCTCATTAATGATGTAATTGGGTTTAGCAATAGATTCAATATAATCAACTGCATCTTGATGATTAACTGCTTCAAAATGCTCACGTAAGGATTTTCCTTTAACGGTGATACCATCTTGCAATACCAACTTGGTTTCTTGTAAGGTTAACGTGTTTCCCTCAATACTGTTGCTGTTGTATGTCCATTCAATGGCTAATCCTTCTTTAATACGATGAAGGGCAGCCGCGGGTATTGGCCTTGATTGGTTGAGTTTTCTCAATTTTTCATCAAGCCTAGCAAGCAGCTGTTTGGTGCTGGTATCAATTGGTGCATTTTTCCATTCCACATTTCAAATATCGGATAACTATTTTTTATTTACAAACGATATTTATACATTTAACTAACTTACACCAACCTTTGTATTTTTATTTCAATAAACAGCCGTTTAGATAATTTAAACGGAGTTAATTAAACATTAACCTTTTAGTAATTTGCCAAGTGCGACATTCTACTATTTTTGTTATCTGATAGAAATCACCTTTATGCGAAATACATACAAACTATTAAACAAATATTTACTCGTTGCAATTATCCTGGCGTTTGTAACTCCTAAGTGGAGTTGGGGGCAAATATACGTTCACGATTTTGGCACAACCGCAATTTCAACAAAACCATATACTGGCACACCTACAACACTTAACTCGAATTTAAGTAACTCATCATGGACAACAAGTTCAGCAGGATTTGGGGGATTAGCAGGAAGTAGCGGACAGTCACTTTCTCTCTCGAACTCAGGTGGAAGCCCTACTATTACTCTTACTTTTGATATTGCAAATAATTATAAAGTTAATATTACAAACTTCAACTTTTGGAGAGTACGCAGTAGTACAGGAGCAACAAGCTGGTCCATGACCATTAATGGAGTTTCAGTCGGAAGTGGCACGGTTCCAACAACTGGATCATTAATTGGATCAACAGCCGTTAGTTCCCCTATTACAGGAATATCAGGTTCGATTACAGTTGTATTAACACTTTCTGGTGCTAGTGGAACAGGAACATTCAGAC
>CAZJHS010000010.1:0-21981 GCA_964545895.1 uncultured Chitinophaga sp.
TTGTATTAGAGCATGTAGTTATGCGCATGGCACAACATACTAAAAAAATAACCCAAGCAGAAAACCTGTGTTTAGCTGGTGGCGTAGCTTTAAACGGAGTTGCCAATGGCAAACTACACGAAAGTGGTTTGTTTAAAAATATATTTATACAGCCTGCCGCTGGCGATGCTGGTGGCGCTTTAGGCGCAGCCTTAGCGGCATATTACATGCATTTTAAGCAGCCACGTGTTACACAAAAACCTGATGCCATGCAGGGCTCGCTGCTAGGACCAAGTTTTTCGGCACACGAAATAAAACAAGCTATTAACGAAGCAGGTTTAAAGCATACGCATTATGCCACAACCGAGTTAATTGATGAAACAGTTAAAAGACTAATTGCTGGCCAAGTAATTGGTTGGTTTGATGGCCGCATGGAATTTGGACCGCGCGCCCTTGGCGCGCGAAGTATTATTGCCAATCCGTTATTGAGCAACATGCAATCAAAGCTTAACCTTAAAGTAAAAAAGCGAGAGAGTTTTAGGCCGTTTGCACCAATTATGCTGCAAGAAGAGTTTGAACGATTGTTCGGTCAAAAACATTCCTCCGACTACATGCTGTTTGTGCACAAAATACTTCCTCAATATCAAACCCAACCAGCCACACAAGGCAAAAATTTAATTGAAACGATAAATCAACAACGCTCTGTTTTACCCGCCATTACTCACGTTGATTTTTCATCGCGCATACAAACCATCAACCCAAATGTAAACCCTAAAATAGCTGCGCTTTTAAACGCATTTAAAGCACAAACTGGTTATGGTGTATTAATTAATACCAGTTTTAATGTAAACAATCAGCCCATAGTTTGTACACCACAACAAGCCATAAACTGTTTTATACATACTGATATAGATTGTTTAATTTTGGACGGACACTTGATAGAAAAATAGCATGGAATTTTTAAAAGATATTTGGGGGTTTTTAAAAACACAAAAAAAATGGTGGCTTATTCCCATCATATTAGCCCTGTTGGTGTTGGGCTTGTTAATGGCATTTGCAGAAGGTAGTGCGGTGGCAACGTTTATTTATCCGCTATTTTAAATGACCAAAAAACAAGTATACACCACCAACTTAACCATTGCCTTAGGCTTTGGGGTGATTGGCTTTTTTACGCATGCATATTGGCTTTTTCATGTGGCAGCCATCATACTAACCATTACTATTTTACATAGCAAAAGCGCACTTGCAATTGCTAATATTTGGATGTGGATTGGAAAAACACTGGGCAATCTTAATGCTAAAATTATACTAACCGCTTTTTTCTTTTTACTGCTTTGGCCACTTTCAATGCTCAAAAATTTACTGAGTAAAAAAATAGTTAACCCAACAAACACCAACTGGAAAACTGCCAAAAACGGGCTAGACTTTACCAAGCCGTTTTAATGCGTAGGTTTGATGATTTTACTTATTGCTTCATCATATATAACATCACCCAAAATTTGATACCCTAATGAGTTATAATGACCATTTATTGGCCAACTATATTGGTTAATGTTTTGTGGTGTTAGCTTAACCATGAGTGGTTGCGTTAAATTAACCACAAACGGCAATGTTGATAGCTGACTAAAAAACTGCATGTTTGCGGTTGAAATATCTCTTATTTCGTGCGGACAAGGCTGCAAAAATACTTTATATACAATGCCTTGCTGTTTACAGTATGTAGCATTTCGATTTAGTTCTTCTTTAATGCGCAATATGGCTTCTGCTTCTTGCGATGGCTTAGTTAAGTTGGTGTTATACTTTAATGCTTCATGCACAAAGGCTCTAAATAGGTGCGAAAATTTATAAAAGAACTCCCAACGCGGACCAACCTTTCCTTTAGTTGTTCCATCGGTATTAAATCGCTCTGCACCACCACGCCATATTACATCATCAATATCGCTGGTATTTATACACTCTATAACTACTTGGGGCTTTAGTTGTGCCACATCGGTTTTTAGCCACTGATGATTAAAAAAAACATCGCTGCCACAAACTCCAGCGTTAAAAAAAGCGTAATTTTTTTTATGGTTTTGATTAGCCAAGTATTCTACTCTTCTTACCCACGAGCTATCGTAGGGCGCACCGTCTCCTTCAGTAAACGAATCGCCCAAACAAAGAATTTTAACGGTGGATGTATCCTTTAAAAACGAATCGAGCGGAAATTCGCGCACCCCAAATTCGTTACATTGGTTGATATAACTAAACTCTGCCTGATGATAATTAACTCGTTCATTCTTTTTCCAGCTATGTACATTGGTTGGTGTTGATGTACGATATCTGTACATGTACATATTCATGGCTTTTTCGTTTGATGTTACATACATGCCTTTTACCCTGAGCATAAGCTCCAAAGCCATCAAAAATATAAACACCGAAAACAGAATTTTTTTAGCCATGTTTAAACCAAAACTAGCTAAAAATATTGTACACCACTAAGCTACTTAAATAGGCCAATGCGGTCATAAATACAAATTGTACAATAGGCCATTTCCAGGTTTTGGTTTCGCTATGCACAATAGATAAAGTGCTCATACATTGCATGGCAAATGCATAAAACACCAATAACGAAAGTATAGTGCCAGTAGAATAAGCCGGCTTGCCCAAACTGTTTTTTTCGTTCATCATTTTTTGACGTATGGCATTTAAATCATCCGCTTCATCACCACTTCCTCCTACACTGTAAATAGTGCTCATGGTGCCAACAAAAACTTCGCGAGCGGCCAATGAGGTAAGTAATGCAATACCCATTTTCCATTCAAAACCTATGGGTCTAATTGCGGGCTCTATCCATCTGCCAAACTCACCAGCATAACTTGCTTGCAACTTTTCGGCACTTTTTTGAGCTGCCAATTCTTCGGTGCTTACGTTTAAGTTGGGGCTCATGGCTAGTGCTGCATATTTCTGTTCGATAGCGCGCATATTACCTCGTGGACCAAATGAAGCAAACGCCCATAAAACCACTGATACCGCTACAATAATTTTTCCTGCACCAACCACAAATGCACTTCCTTTTTCGTATAAGGTAATTAGTAAGTTGTGCCATACTGGAAGTTTGTAGCCCGGCAATTCCATAATAAAATAGTTTGACGACTCGGCCTTAACAATCCATTTAAAAACTGCTGCACTAAGCAACGCTGCAACAAAGCCCAATAAATACATGAGCATTAAAACCATGCCGTGCACATTAAACGGACCCCACTTGGCTGTTTCAGGAACCAACATGCTAATGAGTAAAGTATAAACTGGCAACCTTGCCGAGCAACTCATTAATGGCGTTACCAAAATAGTAATCAGTCGCTCCTTTTTATTCTCGATACTGCGGCTGGCCATTACACTAGGAACAGCACAAGCCATACCACTAATTAACGGAACAATGCTTTTTCCGTTCATACCAAACGGACGCATAATTCTATCCATAATAAAGCCAACGCGTGCCATATAACCTACGTCTTCGAGCACAGCTATAAACGCAAAAAGAATAATAATTTGAGGTAAAAAAACGATTACACCACTAAGCCCTGCAAGTACACCGTGTACAATTAAATCGTTTAAAATACCATCGGGTAATTGCGCCTGCACAAAATTAGTAAGCCAAGTAAAGCTCCACTCCACCAAATCCATAGGGTATGCGCTCCACGAAAAAATAGCCTGAAACACCAGAAACAACAACCCTAAAAATATGGTTATACCCCAAATACGGTGTGTTAAAATTTTATCGGCTTTTTGGGTAATGTTTTTTATAGTGGCATTAGTGCGTTGCCTTCTGCTAACACGCACCGCCTCGTCAATAATTTTATAGCGCTGTAAAATTTCTTGTTCTTGAAACTGCTTTGGGTTAAAGTTATACTTAGTAAAGGAGGAATTTATTTGCTTAGCCTTATTGTTTAAGTATACACTTGCATTAATTGCATATTGCAATGCCGCATAAGGATTCTTTTTATCTGTTATCTCACTAATTTCATTTAGTAAACCAGCATCTACCTGATTGATGTTAAAGTAGGTTACTTTTTTGTGTTTAGCCTCATCTAACAACAACGATTTTATTTTAGCAATACCCTCTTTATTTCTAGCGTTGATTGACAAAACAGGAATCCCTAATTGTTGAGCCAATAATTCTAACTCATAAAAAATACCTTTACGCTCGGCCAAATCAACCATGTTAAGCGCAAGTATTACAGGCACACCCAAATCAGCCACTTGGGTAAGTAAAAGTAAATTGCGTTTTAGGTTACTGGCATCGGCAATAAACAATACCAAATCCGGAAAATCAGTTTCTGCCTTGTTGCGTAATATGTCGTAAGTAACCAACTCATCAGCCGATTTTGGATAAAGACTATACGTACCCGGCAAATCAATAATTTGGGCACGGGTTTCGGCATTTAACTTACAATAGCCTATTTTCTTATCAACGGTAGTGCCCGGAAAATTACTTACCTTATGGTTTAAGCCAGTAAGCGCATTAAACAAACTTGTTTTGCCGCTGTTAGGGTTACCTGCTAATGCAACTGTTATTTCTTGCTTCACGCTTATTTTAAATTAATGTCAATACATGCAGCATCATCAATGCGCAAACACATTTTATACTCGCCTACACGTATCGCAATAGGATCGCCAAAAGGAGCAATGTTTTCAAGTTCCACCTCTTCGCCTGGTAGTAGGCCCATTTCAAAAAGCTTTAAACTAAGCTCCTCGCCATGCACTGCCGCCACGGTAGCTAACTGATTAAACTTTAGTTCGGAGAGTTTCACCCTATTAATTATATTGGTTGGTGGGCGAATTTAGATTATTTCTAAAGAAGGAAAAAATGATTGATAACATAATTTACCAAGCAGTAATAGGACAATGAGGATTTCATGAATATTGGCAATGAACCAATAGATTGGTTAGTTTAATTTATAAAGATTGCCACGATATGTTGCATGGATAAACTCCAAAACAAAACCGCCCCAAAATTGAGGCGGCTATGCTTAGTTAACTTCATTATTAATCTTTGTTCGTATTGAAAAGCTTTTTAGCTCGTGTTTTAAACGGCCTTTAACTACAGCAGGGTGTATGCCAATTGATTGGGCAAATGAAATATATTCTTTGGAGTATATAAACAATGCAAGCTTATTTGTTAAGATTCCACCTTTTAATCATCAACTCCACTTCATATGATAGTTTTGGATTGTTTCTGTATGTCTGATTTTCTGAAAGAAGTGACCGGAGTTTGTTAGTAGCAAGCGATATGTCAATTAAATCAATCAATATTAATTGGTCTAAAATCCAAAGCATTCCATGACATTCAATCGCCCTTTCACCTGCTTGCTTCCTAACCAGATTATCACTACTTAGTATTTTAGCATTTAGCTTGATAGCAAGATAGATGACAGTCTTATCATTTTGAGACAACGATTTGGGTAGCCCTAATTTTAATAAATCACTTCTTTCAAAATCCTGTAAAGTGTGGACTATCAATTTACCGACTACAATGAATTCCCTTAGAGCATCTTGTTGATAATCATATAATTCATTAAATACATCTTTTGATGTGTGCACCTCAAGTTCTAAAAGAAAGAAGTTTTTTATCAGCTCAAGATTATACAGGTCAATAAAGACACAAGCATCAGTAATTGTAATTTTCATAGTACGGCTAGATATTATACAACTACATATTTACTAAATTGAGTATTCTTTTCTAAAATCCGCTAACCTTTTATTTTGTAGAGCCGAAGCCTTACTTGTAGAAATTTGTTCTTCAGCAAGCGCCCTAAATATTAGCTGTTCGAATCTACTTGACTCTTCTCGTCCTTCAAAATCATATTCAGCAGGTTCATCTACTCTCCACCCAAACTGCTTAAACATAAAAAAAGTTTGCTTAGTATAATGATCGTTTATGATTCCACAATCTTTGGCACGCATCACAATAGCTTGCATTGAAATTCCATATTGCTTCTTGATATTACCTAACTCAGGTATCATAATCGTGCTACGATGATTTCCAATCTCACTTTTTAGTGTTTCTTCTGGTAATAAAACAGCCCCAGCAAATTGGTGGCATACGGTTTCTTTTTGCCGATGAGTCATACTCTTCATCGCCTTTGAGAGTAACAGATGTGCTAATTCATGAAGTAACGTAAATCTTATTCTATCTTTCTTCGATAGATTTCTGATATTATAAGCTATAACAGGTATACTATTATTAACCCAAGTCTGTAGACCATCAAAAGCTAAGTCCGCATCAAGTTTTACTAACTTAATATGCTTATCTTCTAACAACTCAGCTACATTATATATCGGACTCGTTCCTAAACCCCACGCATCTCTTAATGTCATTGCAGCATTGTTAACCAAGTTGTAACTACTAAGGTCTGTAATGTTATTTAGTGGATTCTCAAACACTGGCTCTATACCTATAATTTCCTCTAGCTCTATGTATCTTGATAGGTATTCACGAGTTTGTTCAACTATTTTTACACTGTCCTTTACTAGAAGATTATCCAACTTTCGATATTCAATATCGCCTAATTCTACTTTAGTTTCACGAAAGAAATAATCGACATTAACATCAAATGCTTTGCTCAACAAAGATAACATTTCACTATCGGGTAAAATTTCCCCTTTTTCGTAGCGATGCAATGCTTGTCTAGAAACTTTGTTTCCTATGGCGTTAGCGACTTCCTGTAGCGAAAAACCCTTCATCAGTCTTGCTGATTTAAATCTTTCTGCAAATAATTCTTTCATTTTTAGTTTATGAGTTTACGAACTTATGATAGAATAGTGACAAAAAAACTAATTTTTGTCACTTTTATCACTTAATGACACATCACATACTCATATATGTCAGTATAATGACAGTAAAATAGCAATTTAAATAGAATTTTAAATCAGTTAACATATTTGGTTTACAAGTTTTTGTTTTGGTATATTAATTGTAAACCTATTTATAAATTATTTAACTATGGGTTACAACATACAAAAAATCTATGAAAAAACAGATGGCTATTGCCATATCTGTCACAAAAAGCTATCGCTAATTAATTATGGCAAAAACGGTGAAAGAGGGGCTTGGCATGTCGACCATTCTGTTCCAAAAGCAAGAGGGGGAACAAATCACATGAACAATCTTTACCCTGCATGTATCAGCTGCAATACTTCAAAAGGAGCGAATAGTACAAATTCAGAAAGAGTCAAAAATGGTATTACGAGAGCCCCTCTCTCAAGAAGGAAAAAGAAGGAGATACAATCCCAAAACACTGTAACTGGTGGAATAATTGGTGGAGCGTTTGGGGCGTTTTTAGGACCGGGAGGAGCATTAGTTGGAGCGTTAATTGGCGCAACAGTAGGAAATAATAATTCACCTAAAAAATAAAAACATGGAACAGTTTAATTTACGATACTTCAAGCCAAGCTTCGGGATTACGTTTATTATAGTCTTAGGACTGCTATTGACTGTCACCAATAAGTACATCTCCTCTCATTGGGGTGCAACATTTTCGGTATTTGCAATCGCTACCAGTTTGCTAGCATTCATTAACAGCCATTTGTGGCACATTCCACCATTTTCATGGCTGTATAGTATTCCCGATTTACGTGGAAAATACGAGGGTGAGTTGAGTTATGAATTTAGAAACGAGAATAACGAGATAATAACTGGAACATTAAAACACGTAAAAACAATCCACCAAAACGGTTCTCAAATAGTAATTAATACACAAACAATGAGAGCAGGTGGTCTCCCTTCTTCACAGTCACAAAGTCAAGACGCCTCTGTAGTAAAAGGAGTTGATGGCCAGTTCAGTATTGTGTTAACTTATCTAAACAAAGGAGACTCACCGCAAAAATTTTCGCCACACTACGGAACCGAAGTGCTGGAGATACAAAAGAATAAGGATCAAATAATACTCAGCGGTGTATATTATACAGACCGTCAACCATATCAAACAAAAGGCAAAATATCAGTAACGCAAACAAGTAAAAAAATCAAATAGCATTATGGCAAATACAAATACACAATTTAACGATTACAACAGCAACATAAGGTTGACTGATGCTCGCAGAAAAGAGCTTAAAAAATCACGTAAAGAGTTACGCAACAAGGTAAGAAACTGGTTTAAAGAAAATAAACCAAATGAAACCAAACCCAAATTCAGTGGACAAGGCTCAATGGCGATGGATACCATTATCAATCCTATTCCAAGGACCGAATTGAACGATAAGAACGAAGAGGTTACAAAACTTTACTACGACATCGATGATGGAATCTATTTTGAAGGTGATAAGGATGTGAAAGATAGACCAACGCCCGCAACCTATCACTCGTGGATTGTTTCTGCGGTTAAAGGACACACTAACCAAGACCCTATTGACAAAAACACTTGTGTAAGAACTGTTTTTGCCAACGGAAGGAACATTGACCAGCCCATTTATTACAAGAAAGGAAATGTGCCTGAATTAGCGCATAAACGTGATGGTTATATTGATAGCGACCCAAAGGGATTTACAGATTGGTTTCTTGATTTAGTAGAAAAAAATGACCAATTACTCAGATTAGTGAGATATGCTAAAGGTTGGAAGGATTATCGTGAGTATTCAAATAAGAGTAAGGAGTTTCCAAGCGGAATGATTCTCTCCATTTTATTTGCTGAAAATGCTGTTTACAGAAAAGACCGAGATGATATTGCTATGAAAGAAACATTGATGGCAATAGAAGCCAAACTAAAATTGAAGTTTGAATGTAAGCGACCAACGACTCCAAAGGGCGAAAACCTGCTTGAGGGTTACAGCCAAAAAGACTACTTCATGAAATGTTTAGCAGATTTTATTGCAGATGCAAAAAAAGCTCTCGAGGAAAAAAACTTTAAAAAATCAACAGAGTACTGGCGTAAACACTTTGGTGATAGGTTTCCTTTAGGTGAAGACAAAGATGACAGTAACAACAGTACAAAAGGATTAGGCGGCATTATTCCACCAACAACAAGACCATATGCATCATAATGAGGAATGAACAATTTGAAGTTGATGTTGCTATAGTTAACCAGCATTTTCCCAAGCTCGATGTTTATCATTTAGACGGAGAAAGTGTTCTGGCCGGAGAGCTCGACATTATTGGTATTGATGGAGAACTCTATGATACCTTTACAATTGAGATAAGGGGTAGTGAAGGCTACCCCTACTATT
The DNA here is from genome assembly GCA_964545895.1 of uncultured Chitinophaga sp. Taxonomy (GTDB): domain Bacteria; phylum Bacteroidota; class Bacteroidia; order UKL13-3; family UKL13-3; genus UBA6183. Next base: position 9,181 of record CAZJHS010000010.1, read on the forward strand.
TTCCATCGCTCCACGAAACCTCCAACCTTTTCCCGAAAGTACTCGATTGGCACGTATACGAGTTTGCCGACAAATCGTGCTGTGTGGATATTGCACCGAGTATTGCCCTGAAGTGTATTCAAGGCAAACATGTTCTTGCTTACATCAAAGAAGAAGTGATTCCATATTTTGCCAATCAATCACACAGGATTAAACATGGCTACTATTTGTACGGAGAGTATGATCATGGCGTTTCTGGTTTACTTCAGTTTTATAGAGCAAGACTAAATCCAAAATCGTTTAAGCAGTTAATTGAAATGTTATTTTGGATTATGGAGGATAAGAAACTTGAACGACAAGCCCCATGTCCATTTTGTGGAGGCCTCAAATTTAGGAAATGTCATAAACCGATTTTAGAAGACTTTTCTCTGATAAAGAACAATGTTAATTCAGACGGTGGCATACTATTGAAATTCTATCAAGACCATAAAGTTGAAATAGACTTAATGTTTAGCCAGCATTAATCTTTCCTTCCATAAGTTACTGTAGGTTCCGCTACCATTAAATGTTTGATAAAGTCATTTATTTGTGTGTCTTATTTACCAATTATTCATCAGAGAATGTAAAATTACTAAACTACTTCATTGCTTTATTCCAGTACTTTTTCAAAACAGGCCTTGCAAAACAAGTTTCTCCATCAGAAAGTTCACCCGAATAATGACAATAACGTTCAGGATAATATTCGTCTCCAAAATTTGCCCATGTTTTGAATGCTTTTTCTGACATCGGCATATTTAAATCAAAAGGTATTGGATCTCCTGTTCTAATACAATAGCCCATCTGCTTTGTAAACCCGCTTCGTTTGGTCTCTGAATTTGAATATGGGACATATTTATTAGTTAAATCAACAGGTTGATTTTTAAAAAACTGCTCTGACTTATCAATTGTAATCTTAGAATGAGTATACTCTTTATGCAACCCTAACATTTTTGATTCGTACACCGGTTCCTTTTCAAAAACGGTTTCACTATTTCTAATAACACCATGAAAATAATTCCAAGCGTCCTTGTCTAGGTTCTCTGTTTCAGTAACAACACTTGCTAGCTTTTTTAATGCCCCTTGGGGAAACATTAAAATACCAACCTCTATATTATTGTTTTGAGAAAATTGATGAAGATTCATCGATGTAATAATCGACATGTCCTCACTAGTGTAATATTTGGCATGAAGGTTCTTTTCATAGCAAATTTTCACATTAGGAAATTGTTTTAAAAACTCGAAGTCCTCCTTGCTCAAACTTTTACTTGCATCTGCTTCGTTCTTTCCAAATACAACTACTATTTTTAGCTTGTCACTTTTAATTTTTAACTTCATCGCATCTTTTATCCTATCATGAAGTTTAATATAGGGTGATACAAAACACAGAACATCATCTGCATTATTTATCATCTCGATAAGTGTAACATTTATCTGTTCGCTGTTTAAAAATGTTGCCATTGATATTTAGTCCTCAATTAAGTATGTTTCGTTGTAAATTTCTCTGAGTTTTCTACCGTTATAAGTCCAATATGGACCAGGTGCAACATTATAGGCATACCCTTCTCCAAGAACTATTCTTGTCGCTTTAGTTCAGCTCGTTTCTTCATCTCTGAAAATTACTGTGCGTGCACTATTAACGGTTGCTGTTTCTCCATTATGTGTGGAAATTAGCTCCGAACCAATCGGTATTTGCATTTCAATAAAGTTAAAATTTGGTCGCTTTTTTCTTAGCGCCTCACCAGCCTCACGAGATGCCGCATCTACCAATTCCGGTTCTGCACTAACCTCTTGTGTTTGGTCAGAAATTTCTAGCAACTTTAATATTGCAATTGCTTGCATTGGTTCAATGCTAAAAAACTCTCGTTTTGCGTTAATACGATTTGGGCCAAATGCTGTGTGCAATGCCATTTCAACCTTGTCTGTGTCATTAACCTTAGCGGCATATGCACATTCGAGCGGCACCGGTACACCTGTGCTGTACAATTCAAACATGCGCTGCTTTACATCAGCGCGATTAGTTTTTCCAATTTTGACCAACCCTGGCATGGCAGGATTAGTAAGTATGTATATTAAACCTTGTTCCATAAATTATGGCTTTTACAAATATATTTTTCTGTCAATCCCATTCAAATAAATCATCCTCTGGATTTTTCTGCCTCCAGTTTATTATTTCAGGGTGTTCATTGGGTTGTAATCCAAAGTCTGCAAGGGGTATCGGTATGTTGTGTATCATTCTATATTTAGTGAAATACCCTTTTTCAAACCACGCATTTGCAATACTCGAGCCGTTGTAATAAAGTAAAATTTGTTCGTGATTAGATAGCTGCGCCCTTAATATTCTTAAATACTCTTTGATTTTCTCTTCTCTTTCAGCACCCTTAATACCTTTAGGCATTTGCTCAACAACATACCGAACTGTCTGAAAAAGATGTCTGTAATAATGGCTTAGCAATGAAATATGTCCATCAAAAAGAAATGTGTTTTCTTTGTCTAGGGCTTCAAAATATGAAGTGAGAAGTTCCCATTCTTTCTTTTGTAAGCGTTCACGAACCATTCTATCAACATCGTTGCCATTTTTGTAGTGATGTAAAATCGCTTTGAGTTCATCTTTGATAGATGATTCCTCAGAGTCTAGCTTATACTGTTTCTCTGAATTTTTACCCAAACCAAAAAAGAAAATTTTGTAAGCAAGAAAACTACACCCTTGAATATTTAACAAATTGTTCTTCTTGTTGGTTTCTTCAATTAAGTTGTTGGCAAGTTTCAATTCATAAAAAAGAGACACAAACACTTCTCTACCATGTTTGCCGTTCTCTAACTTCATTTCTATAACATTTTGTTTGTGAAGGTTAATCAACTCAAAAAACTTGCTTTCAAATCTCTCTATTTCCAAGTCTTCTTTTTGTTGTTGATTAGCTTTGAATTGTACCCAAAAAGCTAAAAATGTAAGGTAACTTGCTATGAGGGCTATTATCGGACCAAGAGTTCCTCCATAGGTATCACCAATAGCTCCTGTGGTTTCTGTATTCATTTTTTCAGGCCAACCATACAAATCGTGGTACATCTTAACCAATTTCACAACGAAGTGCTCTATAAAAAATCCATAAAAAAGGATTAATCCAATTGCCACAAAAATTGGGACCCACCAGTTTTTAAAGTTTGTTTTCATAAGCAACCCTAATTATACAGTTGGTAAATCTATCAAAAAAACATCCGATTACAAATGTTAATTCAACATCCAAACAAAATTTCCCCTTTAACAAATCATCACGCATATTTGCAGCATGAGCAAACCAACTATTTGCGGATTTACCATGGTACGCAATGCCGTAAAATTTGATTATCCAATTGTGGAGTCTATAAAAAGTATTTTACCCATTGTGGATGAATACATGGTAGCCGTGGGCAATAGTGATGATGGAACGCTGGAGTTGATTAAAAGTATTAACTCGCCCAAAATAAAAATTATTGAAACTGTTTGGGATGATAGCTTGCGCCAAGGCGGACAAGTATTGGCGGTTGAAACCAATAAATCGTTTGATGCCATTGCTGACAATTTTGATTGGTGCTTTTACCTGCAAGGTGATGAAGTAGTACACGAAAAATACCACAACAATATTTTAGAAGCTTGCGCTAAATACGCAGACAACAAACAGGTCGAGGGCCTACTTTTTGGCTACACGCATTTTTATGGCAGTTTTGATTATGTTGGAGATTCGCGAACTTGGTACCGCAACGAAATACGCATCATTAAAAACGACAAAAGTATACGCAGTTACCGCGATGCACAAGGGTTTAGAAAAGAGGGCCGCAAACTACAAGTAAAGCCTATTGATGCGCAAATCTTTCATTACGGTTGGGTACGCGATCCGCGGTTTCAGCAAGCCAAACAAGAAAGTTTTAATAAACTTTGGCACAGCGATGATTATGTGAAACAAAATGTGGCCACCGCCAACGAGTATGATTATAAAACCATCGACTCCCTGAAACGATTTGAAGGCACACATCCTGCTATTATGAAAGAGCGTTTACAACGCATGAATTGGGAATTTACTTGGGACATTAGCCAAAAGAAATTTAAGGTAAAAGGAGCTGTGCTATATTGGTTTGAAAAACTTACCGGCAAACGTTTGTTTGAGTATAAAAACTACACGGTAATTTAACTGAGTAACCAAGCAAGTGCTCTATCATAAAATCTTATACCTCAAAAACAGTTTTAAGCAAACCAAAATTATAGTACTATCTTTGTAGCACTAAATTTACCCAATGGTATGATTACAGTAACAGAAAAAGCGAGCAAACGAATTGCAGATTTAAAAATAGAACAAAATTACAGCCCCGAGCATTTTTTGCGCGTGGGTGTAAATAGTGGAGGCTGCTCAGGTCTTTCGTATAATTTAGACTTCGACAACCAACCTAAAGATGGCGACCAAGTTTTTGAACATAATGGCGTTAAAGTAGTTTGCGATGTGCGCAGTATGCTTTATTTATTTGGTACCGAATTAGATTTTTCGGATGGATTAAACGGAAAAGGCTTCACTTTCAACAACCCAAATGCCACACGCACATGCAGTTGCGGTGAAAGTTTTGCAGTTTGAGGATAATTTTTGTTGAAAAACTTGATATTTAAAATATTGCCTTATATTTGCAGTCCTTTTTAAGAAAAAACGTACAGAAAGATGGCTAATCATAAATCAGCAAAAAAGAGAATTAGAGCAAACGCTGCGAAGCGTTTGAGAAACAGATATCAGGCTAAAACTACCCGTACTTTAATCAAAACTGTACGTACTAGCACTGATAAAGTTGAAGCACAATCACTTTACAACAAAGTAGCTTCATTATTAGACAAATTGGCTAAAAAGAATGTTATTCATAAGAATAAAGCCGCTAACCAAAAAAGTAAATTAGCTAAAGTTATTGCTAAAATTGGTACTGAAACCAAAAAAGCAGCACCTAGCAGAAAAGCTAAAACTGCACCAAAAAAGAAGTAATTCTTAACGGGTGATACATCTTATTTAAAGGGCTTTCCGCAAGGAAGGCCTTTTTTGTTTTGCTTTGTAAACAAGGTTGTGTATGTTTACAACCTAACATTACACCTCATTTGGAAAATTTTTGGGACATTTTTAAACCCAAGGCCTTGGTTGATTTTGGCGGATTGGCCCTTGTGCTTGTGGTAATATTTCTGGAAAATGGCGTTTTCTTCGGTTTCTTTTTACCGGGCGATTCATTGTTGTTTACCGTTGGGTTGCTGTGCTACCTTAATGTGCTTGATGTAGAACTAACCACTTTGGTGTTTAGCATTGCTGCCGCTGCATTTGCTGGCTATTATACGGGCTATTGGTTTGGTTACAAAACCGGACAAGGCTTATACAAACGCCCCGATACCTTATTTTTTAAACAAAAATATATTACCACTGCCGAAGATTTTTATAAAAAATATGGAGGCATTGCTTTAGTGCTGGGCCGCTTTTTACCCATTGTACGAACCTTTGCACCCATACTTGCTGGTGTTGTAAGAGTAAAGCCCCGTACGTTCTTTTTATTTAATATTACGGGGGCAATATTATGGCCTATAACCATAACGGGGGCCGGCTATTTTGTAGGCTCAAAATTCCCAAATGCCTTAGATTACCTCGATTTTATTGTAATTGGATTTATACTAATAACTAGTATTCCAGTAATTAAAAGTGTGCTTAAAAAGCGTAAAGGCACAAAATCAACCTAATACGGCTTGCCTAGCTTTGCGTGCAGGATAAATAGTGGTTAACAAGCCCAAGAGCATTACAGTTGCAAAAACCAACAACACATCGGCCAATTTTATACGCACAGGGTACGAACTAAAACTTACATCTGTAGCCCCTTGCAAGGCAACCAAGCCGTACTCTTGCTGCATATAACAAAGTATCAACCCTAAAAATATGCCAACTGTACCGCCTAAAAAAGCAATCATTAAACCTTCGTATTTAAATACGGCTGCCGCCTGATTTTCGGTAATACCCAGGCTTTTTAATATTTGCAAATCGCGCGTTTTCTCCATCACCAAAATATACAGCGAACTAATGGTGTTTGAAGCAGCAATAAGCAATATAAAAAGTAGTATGATGTAGCTTATGGCCTTTTCTGAACGCATTACTTTAAAAAACGCGTCTCGTTGCTCAAATCTATTTTTTACGGTAAAGTTTGGCCCAAGCGCAGCTTGTACTTCGTCTTTTACATCATCCATACCAACACCAGGCTTAACCTTAATTTCTAGTGCTGTAAACGCATCGTTACGGTTTAATAAATTTTGGGCAAATGAAAGTGGGCAAATAATATACTTGTTGTCTACCTCTTCTTGCACGGTAAACACCCCACTTGGAACAATGAGCGCTTTATTAAAAGCGTCTTCGGGGTTAATTAAAGTTTGTACATTACGCTTAGGCACGTAAATGGCTAAGCTTTTAAAAACATCATTGGGATCTAACGAAAGTTGGTAAGCAATGCCCTGACCAACTACAGCAAAATTACTATCGTGTCGCACATCTACATAACCACTTACAATAGCACTATCGTAATGGGTTACTTCTACAAAATTGGCATCAACCCCTTTAAGGGTGGCAATGCTTTGTTGGTTATTATACCGCAGTAAAACATTTTCTTCTACCACACGGCTATAAACCTCAATACCTTGTATTTTATTAAATGCGGCCCAATTAACGCTTGCGGGATTAATAATTTTGCCCGTTGTGGCTGTTACCCTCACATCGCTATCAAAGTTGGTGTAAAGCGATGTAAAAAGGGCTTCAAAGCCATTAAAAACACTCAGCACAATAATGAGTGCAGCGGCACCAACAATGTAGCCTAAAAGTGAAATTCCAGAAATGATGGTAATTAAATTGAACCCTCCTCCGCCTTTGCGCGAAAAAAAATACCTTCTAGCTATTTTAAACGAAAGGTTCAATAGGTTTTATATTTAAGGCGCTTAGTCTTTCCAAGCCTTAACAATAAGGCCAGTTCCTGTTTTGTGGGTAGTATAAGTATCAACCCAATTTAGTATGTACGCAATTGGATAAGCAACTAAATAATAAAACGGCAATAAAATAAAGAATGCTTTGGTAAAGTTTAACATACTCATTGGGTATTTCATGCTTAGTTTCCATGCAATTTTACCAGGTGCTCCGTACGAGTACAAAATTTCTGATTTATTGAACCCTGCCTTTTGCAATTTTTCGCGCATTTCTTCTACCGGGTAACCATCTCTTACGTGTTCGCCAATAAACGATTCGCCATGCTCATCGGCATTACTTCCACCTTGATCGCTTGGTGTAGAAATAAGCAACATTGCTCCTGATTTCATGCTGCGATGAAAGTGCGTAAATACATCTACGTCTTCCAAAATATGCTCCATTACATCAACACAAAGTACTAAATCGTATTTATTGGTAGCATGAGGCTGCGTTAAATCTCCAACCGAAAAATTAACATTATTTAACCCACATGTTTTAAAAAAATTTCCGCAATCTTCTATTTGCTCTTCTTTTACATCTACCGCATCAATTTGGCATTGTGTATTACGATTAGCGATATAAAAACTGTACTGGCCAAAACCCGAACCTGCATCAAGCATAGTAAAGCCCGATTTTATTTTAGGCCAAGCACGCAACTCGCGATGTATGTGCCAGGTGCGCAACAACAATAAATCTAGCAACTTATAAAACAGTTTGCGCAAAAACATCGACTTGTTAAACACTGCGCCAAGGTCTTTTTTAATTGGATCGTATTCCATCTCTAATTCTTTATGCTTACACTAAAATATTGGGGCAATATAGGGCTTAAGGTACTAATTTAAAAAGCCCAATTAATAATTATAACAAATTAGCTAACACGCGGGGTTGTGCCTATTGATTTGATTTCATACTTTTGGTGCGTGAAAATCATCAAACATGTTAGAAGCTGGATAAGAACCTATCCTTTATTACACAAATTTATAAAGTTTGGCGTAGTTGGCGTAGCTAGTACAATTGCCAGCTTAATGGTGTTTTGGTTGATTGCGCTTCAGTTCCCTCAACTCAACCTAATATCAAAAGCGGTTGGTTATGTAATGGGCTTTTTTGTGGGCTTTACGCTTAATAAATTTTGGACTTACGTAGACCAAGCCGAAGATGGAGAAAAGTACCTGTTAAAATATGTAATTGTATACGGAACTACGTTTTTTGTATACTTGGCTTTTAACTATGTGTGCGACCATTACGCACACCCTGAGATATACATTGCCCCTGTTTTTGAAACCATTGGTATGGTTGAATTAAGTAAATGGTTATTGGTTAATGGCACGTTTGTAAGTAACGTACTTTCTATAGGTATTAACGTATGCATTAACTTTTTAGGCACCAACTATTTGGTGTTTAAAGTTCCATCTCCACAAGAGTTATTTGAAGAATAGCTATCGCTAATTAATCTTTACGTTTTAACTTTTTCTTCTGGCTTGTACTCATGCCATTTATGCGCTTGTAGTATCCTGTTTTACTTTGTTTAACCCAAATAGTTAACTTTTGTCCGTTACGCAATTTATCAGAACGTAACTTGTTCCAGCTTTTAATTTCGCTAGGTGTAACATCAAACCAATCGGCAATATCAGCAAGTATTTCTCCCTTTTTTACGGTGTAATACACGCGCTTTTTATCAAAAGCTGGTTTAATTTCTTTGGGGGTAACAGTAGTATGATCGGGTTTATTTACCGTAGCGCTAGCACCTGGTGTATCGCCAGGAATTTTAGCTATTGCAACCGGAACAAAATCGCCTGGATTTGGAAGTGGTTTGTATACACTGTCCTTTAGTAAATTAAAGTTCTTACTTTTTGATTTTGGGAGCTTAATGTAATATCCTTCTAGGTTATAGGGAATTACATCTTTTTTAAACACGGGATTAAGCTTGCGCAATTGCTCAACTTGTATATCTAATGTATTTGATATTTGCTGAAAAGAAAGCCATTTATTAACCAACACACTATCCGACTCGATAAACAGAGTTGGCTGTACTGGTTTTATCCCATGCTCTTTATAAAAATTACAGATGTAAGCAGCAGCAATAAATTTAGGATAAGCTTCGCGCGTACCTTCGGGTATGTACTTATAAATATCCCAAAAGTGCATGCTATTACCCGCCATGCGTATACTTTTATTAAGCATTACAGGCGATGATGTATATGCCGCAATAACCAAAGGCCATTGGCGATAAATTGAAAATAAATCTTTAAAATGGGTTGCCGCAATTACTGATGATTTATTAGGATCCTTGCGTTCATCAACATACGAGTTAACTTTTAACTTATACATTTTTGAAATATTGTAAGCCATCATCCACATTCCGCTTGCTCCACTTGGTATTTGTAATTGTGGGTCAAGTTCAGATAATGCAACAGCCAAGTACTTCATATCAGTAGGTACATTTTTAGCTTTAAGCGCACGTTCAATCATAGGAAAGTAAACCTTACTTAATCCTATTAACTCACGCGTGCGTTCTGGGTTTGCTAAATAAGCGTCAATATGCTTTTTAACCTCGGCACTGTAGGTCATATCCACCTGCGATTTTAGTGTTGCTAATCGCTGAATATAAACTTGCTCATTATTATTTTGAGCAAATGCCGGCATGCTAAAAAACAAAATCAGCCATGCGTATGATATAAAATGTAGTACTTTTTTCAACTTCAAAACTCTTCTTAAAAAAACATGTTAAATGGTTGATGCAATTTGCATCATTTCGCCATCAGCATAGTGCTTGGCCATTAATTGCACACCCATTGGCATACCGTTACTGTGTGTTCCCATTGGTACCGATATGGCAGGATTACCGCTAATATTAGCATGCACCGTAAAAATATCGGCTAGGTACATGGCAATAGGATTATCTGATTTTTCGCCAAACTTAAATGCGGTTGATGGGGTGGTTGGCGATAAAACAAAATCAAACGAAGTAAAAATTTCGTTGGTTTTGTCTTGCACCAATCTTCGTACTTGTTGCGCTTTGGTGTAATAAGCCTCGTACGAACCCGCTGAAAGAACAAATGTTCCTAACATAATTCTGCGTTTTACTTCGGCACCAAAACCCTCGCTACGCGATTTGCGGAATGTTGATTCCAAATCAGTAGCTGCAGTGCTGCGGTGGCCATACATCAACCCACTAAAACGAGATAAGTTAGAAGATGCTTCTGCAGTAGTTAGTACATAATATACAGGAACTAAAAAATCAAGGTAAGGAAAACTAACTTCGCTTACCTCGTGTCCTTGTTGCTTTAATTTTTCAATTGTTGCAAGTGTTGCTTGTTGCACCTCTGGATCAATTCCCTCGTGGTACAAACACTCTTTTATGTATGCAATTTTACATTTTACAACGGCAGGTGTTTGGGTGTATTTTTCTACTGGTTTTGATGATGATGTGGCATCGTGTTCATCTTTACCCGAAATTATTTCCATCACCAATTGCATGTCACTCATGCTTTTACTAATTGGCCCAATTTGATCAAATGAAGAAGCATAAGCCAATAAACCATAGCGCGAAATGCGGCCGTAAGTTGGCTTGATACCTACTAAGCCACAAAATGCAGCCGGCTGACGAACAGAGCCTCCCGTATCGCTAGCAATAGCCAGTTGGCACATATCAGCTTGCACTGCAACTGCAGCACCCCCTGACGAACCTCCTGAAACGCGGGTTTCATCGGCAGCATTTTTTACTGGGCCATAAAACGAGGTTTCGTTTGAAGCACCCATGGCAAACTCATCACAATTTAAACGGCCAATAATTATAGCATCTTCGGCCAATAAGCGTTCAACCACAGTGGCCGAATAAACAGATTGAAAGCCCGCTAAAATTTTAGAAGAAGCCGTAACTTGGTGATTTTTATAGCAAATGTTATCCTTTAAGCCAATAACCATTCCGGCTAATCGGCCTGCAGTTCCTTTTTCTATTTTTTGGGCAATTGCATCTGCCTGTTGCAAAGCTTCTTCCTCAAACACTTCAATAAAAGCGTTCAGGTGTTTGCCTGCATTTATGTTACCCAAATAATGCAAAACAAGACCACGCAGGGTGATCTTGTTTTGTTTAATATCGGATTGTATGTGTGCTAACGAGTTATAGTTTTCCACTATTCAACTTATTCTTTGGTTGGTTGGTTATCCTTTTCTTTCATTCCATCTTCAATGTGCGATTTTACACTCTTTTTCGCATCATTAAACTCTCTAATACCGTTGCCTAAGCCACGCATTAATTCAGGAATTTTCTTGCCACCAAACAATAGCAATACAACGATTAAAATTACGATCATTTCTGATCCGCCTAGTCCAAACATTTTATTTAAAATTTAAGTGTTCAAAAATACAATTATTTGGCACAATTACTTTAGCTGTACCAACTTTTTAAGTTTCTTAATTTCCTTGTCGTCCAAATGTCTCCATTCTCCGCGGTCTAAGCCTTTCTTGTCCATTCCGGCAAATTCAAGTCTATCAAGTTTATCAACTAAATAACCCATTGCCTCAAACATGCGGTGAATGATGTGGTTACGCCCGCTATGAATTTGTACTAAAACCGTGTCTTTTTCATTGGCACTTGGTATGCCAATCATATCTGGTTTTATTGGTCCATCTTCTAGCTCTACACCATTGTTTCCTAAGTCGTGCAAATCTTTGTGCGCAAAACTTTTGTTAAGTGTAGCTTTATATACTTTGGTTACATCGTATTTAGGATGAGTTAAGCGCTGTGCCATTTCACCATCATTGGTTAAAATAATAACACCAGTGGTATTTCTGTCTAACCTTCCAACTGGATAAACCCTTGGTAAACGAGGGTCTTTAATTAAATCCATAATTATTTTACGCCCCTCAGGATCATCACTTGTTGTAATGGTATCCTTAGGTTTGTTCATAATTAAATAAACTTTTTTCTCCCAACTTAAGCGTTCGTTGTTATATCTAACCTCATCACCTGGCTTAACCTTGTAGCCCATTTCAGTAATGATTTCACCATTTACAGCAACTAATCCTGCCGAGATTAAATCATCAGCTTCGCGTCTGCTGCAAATACCTGCATTAGAAATAAATCTATTTAACCTTACAATATCAGGTGTTGCAGCTTCAAGCATTTCATCACTCTTAGCTTTCATGTCGCGCGCTTTAGCGCCTCTAACCATGTATGGTTTGCCCGATTTTGTTAAACGTGGTTTACGTTCAAATGGCTCGCTGCCACCAAAATCTGTTTCGGTTTTTGTATATGTTCTACGAGCACCTGGTCTACTACCTTCGTTTCCACCACGATTGTTAAATCCTCTTGATGGTCTGTCTGATCCTTCTTCTCTTGGTTTATAAGTGCGTCTTTCCGAACCATACGCTGATGGTCTGCGGTCTGATGCCCCCCTTTCTGAACCACCCTCTGAGCTGCGTGTATAGCTGCGTTTTGGTGCACCTGTTCTTGGTCTGTCAGAACCATATGAAGATGGTTTGCGGTCTGATGAACCTCTTTCTGAACCACCCTCTGAGCTACGTGTGTAGCTGCGTTTTGGTGCGCCTGTTCTTGGTCTGTCAGAACCATATGCCGATGGTCTGCGGTCTGATGAACTTCTTTCTGAACCACCCTCTGAACTGCGTGTGTAGCTGCGTTTTGGTGCGCCTGTTCTTGGTCTGTCAGAACCAAATGACGATGGTCTGCGGTCTGATGAACCTCTTTCTGAACCACCTTCTGAACTGCGTGTGTAGCTGCGTTTTGGCGCTCCACGATCTGAACCTTCTTCTGAGCTACGAGTATAACTGCGTTTAG
>CAZJHS010000010.1:22081-56309 GCA_964545895.1 uncultured Chitinophaga sp.
TTTGGCGCTCCACGATCTGAACCTTCTTCTGAGCTACGAGTATAACTGCGTTTAGCAGGCGCTCCTTTACTGTATGCTGGTTTATCTGAACTGAATGAACTTGATTTGCGAGCAGAAGCACCTGGTTTTGACCCACCAAATGACCTACCTGAATCGCTTTTTTTGCCACCAGATTTATTATCGCTGTATGGCTTTTTACGTAATCCCATTTATAATTATTAATTACGCAAAGGTATCGTTTAATTTTTAAACATAGATTTGTATTATTAAAATTACGCAATATTTTAACCATCAACCCCAAATAAGGCAAATGAGCATGCGCAAAATCACGTATTTGTTTTTAATACTTTGGAGTGTGTCTTCATGCGTTTTTGCACAAAAGTTATCATCACCTACTCGGCCAAAAATTGGGTTAGCACTAAGTGGTGGAGGCGCCAAAGGCCTTTCGCACATTGGGGCTTTAATGGTTTTAGAAAAAGCTGGCATAAAGTTAGATTACATTGTAGGCACATCAATGGGCAGCGTAATTGGGGCACTGTATGCAATTGGTTACACGCCCGATAGCATTGCGCACATTGCCCGAACAGAAGATTGGGATTATTTATTAGCCAATAAACCGGGACTTCGCCAAATATCAATTGAAGAAAAAGAAGATTTTGGAAAATACTTATTAGAAATCCCCATTGAATCTAAGCGCTTAAAACTTCCGCGTGGAGTTATTGATGGGCAAGAGCTTTCGGTGGAGTTAAGTAACCTTACTTTTCCGGTTTATAACATTAAAAAGTTTACCAATTTTCCTATTCCTTTTAAGTGCGTAGCTACTGATATTACTAATGGTGAAGCAGTGGTTATAGATAGTGGTAATATTGCTGATGCCATTAGGGCAAGCATGGCAATTCCTTCCATTTTTACACCGGTAAAATATCAAAACAGGCTTTTGGTTGATGGTGGTATTGTTCGCAATTTTCCGGTTGAACACTTAAAGGATATGGGCGCTGATATTATTATTGGCGTTAATTTAAGCAAGGGTTTTTTACAAGAAACTGAGCTAGAAAATATTATTGATATTTTAAATCAATCGATGTTTTTAAGCGATGGTGATGATACCAAAAAACAGCGCGAATGGTGCGACTATTTGATTGAACCCGAGTTAACCGGATTTACTGCCGGCAACTTTAACAGCCCCGATTCCTTAATAAAAAGAGGCTATGATGCCGCTATGACGATTTATGATGATTTAAAAAAACTAGCTGACACTTTAAATCAAAAATACGGTTATAAGGCGCCTGTTAAAATGCCAATTTTAGACTCGGTGTATATTACAAGTTTTGAGGCTGGGGGTATTGGATGGGGCAACAAAGATTTAATTATTGATAGGCTCGGGTTAAAAAAAAATAAATGGTACAGAGGCCAGGATTTTCCGTTGGCTATGAAAAAAGTATACGGCACACGATACTTCCGTAAGGTTGGTTTTGAACTGTTTGGAAACCCCAACAACACACACATAAAATTAAGTGGCACTGGCAACCCTCCTACCTTTTTAAATGCAGCACTAAACTACAACAGTTTTAGTAAAGCCTCACTAATTTTAAACCTAACAAGCAGGAATTTTTTAAGCAAAAACAGTCGCTTTTCTACCACCGTTAATTTGGGTGATATGTTTAGGTTTAAAACCGAGTTTTTTAAATATGTGGGTACAGCAAAAACACATGGTTTAGGTGCTACTATTTTGTTTGATGGATTTGATTTTCCGGTGTACGAACAATTAACACGTGTTGCGCTTTACAAACAAAAATATTGGGCACTCGATGCTAAATATCAAATTGCTTCACTCACCGTAAATACTATTGCTTTTGGGTTGCGAAAAGAGTTGATGTACTTTACACCAGATGTATACGGAGGAAATAATATTTTTAGCGGAAACACATCTAACTACAAAGCTTACACTACATTTAATTTAAACACATTCGACCGTCATTACTATGCGCACTCTGGTACAAAAGTAAGTATTGATTTGGGCTATTTCTTTTACACTAAACCAAACTTAGTTGGTGTTTTACGAGATTCAAGTAGCAGTAATTTTTCTGAATACAAAATACCCCAAAGCGAAATTGATACACTTATTACAAGCAGGTATTTGCAATTTAAAATGTTGGCACAACGCCATACGCTTTTAAGCAAAAAAAATGTTTTAATTAGTCAGGCTTTTGTGGGGTTAACATTTAATCCTTATCAACCCAAAAGTTCTGCCAACGTGTTTTACAACAATTTTATGCTTGGTGGGCTTTTGTCAAATTTCCGAAATCAAATTCCATTTGTTGGGCTAAATGATTTTCAAATTCGAACCAATAATTTATTGGCATTTACTTTTGCTTTTCAGCACGAGTTTTACAAAAACGCTTACGTTATTCCAAAACTAAGCGGAGCATTTTTTCACAACACCATTTCTAAAATAATTACCTCTTCAGCTTTGCTTCAATCAGAAAACTATGTTTTGGGTTATGGATTAGGGTTTGGGTATCTTTCTTTTTTGGGTCCACTTGATTTTACAATCATGCGCAGTCCGCAGGCCAACAATTTTGCGTTTTACGTTAATTTAGGGCATAATTTTTAGTAATTGCCTGATTTATTGGCCCTAACAAGCGACCTTTTTATTTAGTGTCTAATAAAACATCTTGGTGTGGGTAAAGTGTTCGGTCAACTTTACTGCAAAAGCGGCTTATAGCGCTTCTAAAAGCTAAATTTGTTTATTAATCACACTAAAATCCCTCATTTTGATAAATTATAACGAATTTCAGCTAGAAAATGGCTTGAAGGTGATTCATCATTTTGATACCAACTCAAAACTCTGTGTTTTAAACCTGATGTATAAAGTTGGCTCAAAAGACGAAAATCCAGAAAAAACCGGTTTCGCACATTTATTTGAACATTTAATGTTTGGCGGATCTGTTAACGTGCCCGAGTTTGACTCTGAGCTTCAAATGGCCGGTGGCGAAAACAATGCTTTTACCAGTAATGATATTACCAATTATTACATAACACTACCGGCAAACAATATTGAAACGGCCTTTTGGCTTGAAAGCGACAGAATGCTAAGTTTAGATTTTAGCCAAAAAGTGCTTGATGTACAAAAAGCTGTTGTTATTGAAGAATTTAAAGAGCGCTACATAAATCAGCCATACGGTGATGTTTGGTTGAAACTTTTGCCGCTTGCTTATAAGGTTCATCCATACAATTGGCCAACAATTGGTAAAGACTTTTCACACATTGAAAATGCAAATTTGGAAGATGTAAAAAACTTCTTTTACAGTTTTTATGCGCCCAACAATGCCATATTGGTGGTTTCGGGAAATATTGAACTTGCCGAAACAAAACGTCTTACCGAAAAATGGTTTGGCCCAATACCAGCTAGAGAAGTGAAAAGGCCGCAATACAATTTTGAGCCAGAACAAACGGAGAAAAGAGCCGAACACGTATACAATGATGTGCCCCTTGATTTAATAGTTATGGGCTATCATATATGCGAAAGAATGCACCCCGATTACTACGCAACAGACTTATTAACAGATATTTTAGGAAGTGGAAAATCGGCCAGGCTATTTAATGAGCTGCTCAAAAAACAAAAACTTTTTAGCGAGATTGACTGCTATCAGAGTGGAGATTTTGACCCTGGATTGATTTTGATTGAGGGCAAATTAATTAAGGGGGTAACTCACCAACAGGCCGAAGAGGCCATAGAAAAAGTTATACAAGAGTTGGTTGAAAGTGGAGTAACCGAAGTTGAGCTAGAAAAGGTAAAAAATAAAACCGAAACCAACATTAGGTTTAATGATATGGGGGTTTTAAACAAAGCCATGAAACTTGCTTACGCCACTTACTACGGCAATACCAACTTAGCTAATACAGAAGTTGACGAGTACTTAAAAGTAAGCGCCAACGACATACAAAGGGTTGCTAAAACCTATCTAAAATCAAGCAATTGCAGCGTACTTTATTATCACGCAAAACATGAATCTAAATAGAACCATTGCCCCTGCAACGCAGGCTATAAAAAAGCTAAACTTTCCCGTGTTTCAACATACACACGGAAATAGCGGAATTCCCATTTACTTTCTTCAGGCCGAAACCGATGAAGTACTTAGGGTTGAGTTTGTTTTTGATGCAGGTATTGCCAAACAAACCCAAAAAGTAATTGCATCGGCAGTTAACACGTTACTTACCGAAGGTACATTAACCCGAAATGCTAAAGAAATTGCAGACGGGCTTGATTTTTATGGAAGCTACGTACAAGCTCGTTGTGCTATTGATGATGCCCAATTAACCTTGTATTGCCTAAAAAAGCACTTAGCCAATTGCCTAATTATTGTTAATGATGTGATAAAAAACGCACAATACATTGATAATGAATTAGATATATATAAAAAGAACAATAAACAACGCTTAAAAGTACAGCAACAAAAAACCTCTTATAAATGCCGAAAAGCGTTTTACGAAGAGGTTTTTGGGAATGCAAGTCCAATATCAAGTTTCTCTATATCAGATGATTACGACAATATTTCACGTGAAACCTTAGTCGAATTTCATCAACAAAACTATGCAATAAGCATTAAATACATTACAGCCTCTGGCGATGTAGACGAACATGTATTATCAGAGCTAAAGGGATTTACAAATGATTTTTCTGTAAAAAGTACACCCAATATTTACAACTCTCCTATTCATCAAACAGAAAATAAATACATCAGAAAAGAGAAATCTGTGCAGGCCACACTGCGTGTTGGCCGTAAATTATTTAATAGAACAAACCCAGATTACCGCAAACTTCAATTAACCAATATGGTTTTAGGTGGATACTTTGGCTCACGTTTGATGAAAAATATTCGTGAAGACAAAGGCTTAACCTATGGTATTTATTCGGTACTCGACTCGTATTTAGATGATGGTTGCTTTTATATAGAAGCTGATGTAAACACCAACAAAAGTGAATTAGCATTAGCCGAAATTAACAAAGAACTGCTTAAATTATGTGAAACCTTGGTAGAAGATAAAGAACTAATTCAAGCTAAAAACTACTTCCTAGGATCGCTTTTAAGAAGCATTGATGGCCCGTTTACCATAATGGATAGAAATAGAATTATACTTGATTACGGATTTGATAAGACCTATTATGATGAGTTTTTAGAGATTATAAACAGTACAAATGCTGTTGAAATTCGTGATTTATGCAATAAGTACTTTAACCCTAAAAACCTCGTTGAGATAGTATGCGGTGGATAGCATACATAATTCTTGTTTTATTAAGCAACTTAAGTTGGGCACAAAGGCCCAACCTAAGACGTATTTGTCCGGCAGGACAAGACAACAACCTGTATTGGAATAACCCCAATTTTCCATGTACTGACTTTAAATTTTACATCATTTGGGAAAGAAAGGGAACTACTGGCCCCTTTTTACCGGTTGATACGATTTACAATTTAACTACTGAAACCTATCTACACTTAAATGCCACTGCTCCACTGAGCGAACCAAATTCAACGTATTTTATTGAAAGAAGAGATTCATGTGGTCCAACCTACAATCATTACAGTAATACATTGATTGTGGATGTTGTGCCACCTGCTATTACCGAACTTGACTCTGTTAGTGTAGATATAAACACAAACAAGGTAACTTTAGGATGGAATAAAAACAGCTCACCAGATTTCGACAAATACTTACTTTACTATTTGGATGGTGGCTTTTTTGTGGCAATGACACCATCTGAAACAAGAGACACTTTTGCAACTGATTTAGGAAGTAACAATCCTTCGGTACAAAGCATAACTTATAACATCAATACAAGAGACAGCTGTGGTAAACTTCCTGCCTATGAAAAAAGGCATTCAACCATACTTTTAACATCTAGTATAGATACTTGTTCACGATTATTTAGATTAACCTGGAGTCATTATGTTGGGTGGAGCAACATAAAAAAATACTACATTTTTAAGAATACAAACAATTCAGGTTACCTATTAATAGATTCAGTTTTTGGAAATATTAGTACGTATTCTAACTCGTTTGTAATGGGAAATTCTTATGATTTTTATGTTAGGGCGATAAAAGATACTTCCATTTTAATAAGTAGCTCATCAAACAAAAGTAGTTTTTCAAGCAGGCAGCGTATTGATCCAAGCACAATTTTTATAGATTATGTAACATCGAACCAACCTATAAATAACAATTTGAGTATTCAGTTTAGTGCACCTGCTAATGAAGAATCAAAGAAATATATCTTACATATTTTAGATTCATCAAGAAATGCCGTAACACAAAACACCTATCAAAATACAGATAATGGCAGCGTAATTAACCTAGGACTAACCGCAACAAAGAGATACTTATTTATTATGGAGGCGTTTGATCTGTGTAATAATTCATCAGCAATAAGCGATACCAGCACCAATATTTTACTTACAGGATTTGACCTAAGCCCTGATAGATACCTAAAATGGAACCCGTATTTCACGTGGAACACAGGTGTGGAAAGTTACATAATTTATAGAGGTACAGGTAGTTATGGAAATATATTTTACCAAAACTGGAAAACGCTATTAAGCCAAGATGCACTAGATAACGAAACAATTAGTCCGGTTGAAAGAGATGGTATATGTTATTACATTGAAGCAACTAAGATTGGCGATGCTTCCATAACAAGCAAATCTAACAACATTTGCTTATCGGCATCCTTCACTGTATTTATACCAAATGCATTTAGCCCCTTTGGCAATAACCCAATATTTAAACCTAGGGGTAATTTAATTGACGAGAAAATATCAACCATGAAAATATATAACCGTTGGGGAATATTGGTTTTTGAAGGAAACCTAGAAACGGGCTGGGACGGTTTAGACAAAAGTGGAAACCCATGCGCAGATGGAGTGTACTTTTACATGGTAGATATTACCAGTACAAAAAACGATAAACAAACAAAAAATGGAACTATTACCCTACTCAGGTGAAATTATGTTTAACGACATTGACCTGAAAACAAACTTTAAAAATCGAACTGAAATAAAAAAATGGATCAAAAAATCTGTTATAAAAGAGGGTTATAAACTGGGCGAATTAAGTTTCAACTTTTGCTCGGACGAAGAATTATTGAAGATAAATATAGAACACCTTAACCACGATTTTTACACTGACATTATCACATTTGAACTTAATGAAGATGATGTTGTAATTGGCGATATTTATATAAGTATTGACAGAGTTAAAGATAATGCCAAACAGCAAGGCACAACATTTACCAACGAGTTAATGCGTGTTCTTATACATGGTGTGATGCACTTATGCGGTTATAAAGACAAAACAAAGAAAGACGCAGCTTTAATGCGTGAGAAAGAAGACTATTATTTATCTTTGCTGTAAGATTTTACCATTTTTCACGTGAAACATGTGAAAAACACTTAAAAAACTGATTATCAAATGTTTAGTAAATATAATGTTATAGTGGTGGGTGCCGGACATGCCGGTTGCGAAGCAGCTGCTGCTGCTGCAAATTTAGGTTCGAAGGTTTTGCTCATAACCATGGACATGAACAAAATTGCCCAAATGAGTTGCAACCCTGCCATGGGCGGTGTAGCCAAAGGTCAAATTGTACGTGAGATAGATGCATTGGGTGGTTACTCAGGAATTGTATCCGATAAAAGTACCATACAGTTTCGTATGCTTAACTTAAGTAAAGGTCCTGCAATGTGGAGCCCAAGGGCACAAAACGACCGAATGCTTTTTGCGCAATATTGGAGAGAAATGTTGGAACAAACACCCAACGTTGATTTTTGGCAAGACATGGTGAAAGAGATTATTGTGAAAGATGGAAAGGCTTGTGGAGTAATTACTGGAATGGGTCAAGAAATACATTCCGATTCGGTGGTGCTTACCAACGGTACTTTTTTAAATGGTATAATACACATTGGCACCAAACAATTTGGTGGTGGACGAATAGGAGAAAAAGCTGCTAGTGGAATTACTGAGCAACTCATAAACTTAGGATTTGAAAGTGGAAGAATGAAAACTGGAACCCCACCAAGAGTTGATGGGAGAAGTTTAGATTATAGCAAAATGGAAGTTCAAGAAGGAGATGTTAATCCTTCTAAGTTTTCGTATAGCCCAACTACAACGGCTGTAAAAAATCAACGTCCATGTTGGATAACATACACCAACGAAAATGTTCATGATATTTTACGTACAGGGTTTGAAGAATCGCCCATGTATGCTGGCAGAATACAAGGTTTAGGCCCACGTTATTGCCCAAGTATTGAAGATAAAATAAATAGATTTGCCGAACGTGAACGTCACCAGATTTTTGTTGAGCCAGAGGGTTGGAACACGGTAGAAATTTATGTGAATGGGTTTTCAACTTCCCTGCCCGACCATGTTCAATACAAGGCCATGCAACTGATACCAGGTTTTGAAAACGCTAAAATGTTTAGACCAGGTTATGCCATAGAATACGATTATTTTCCACCAACACAATTAAAGTTAACATTAGAAACCCACTTAATTGAAAACCTATATTTTGCTGGTCAAATAAATGGAACAACGGGTTATGAAGAAGCGGCTTGCCAAGGTTTAATGGCAGGTATAAATGCGCATCAAAAAGTACACGAAAAAGATCCATTTGTACTTAAAAGAAACGAGGCTTACATAGGGGTTTTAATTGATGATTTAGTAAACAAAGGTACAGATGAACCCTACCGTATGTTTACTTCTAGGGCTGAATACCGCATTATGTTGCGCCAAGATAATGCTGATATCAGGTTAACTGAAATGGGACATAAAATTGGCTTAGCTAGTAACGAACGTTTAGCACAAGTAGAAAAGAAAATTACTGATACAGATGAAATCATTAAGTATTTTAAAAAGACATCAGTAACGCCAAGTCAAATTAACCCAATGTTACAAGAGTTAGGAACTACTACTATTCCGCAAAACTATAAGCTTGATGCTATTTTAAGCAGACCCCAAGTAGAGCTTGAAAACATTACTAAAGCTTTGCCTGAATTAAATGAATATCTTAAAAATTACGATGAAGATGCTCTACTACAAGCCGAAGTTTTACTTAAGTACGAGGGTTATTTAGTTAAAGAAAAACAGGTAGTAGATAAAATGAATAGATTGGAAGACTTTATTATTAGAGATGATTTTGACTTTAAATCGGTACAATCTATATCAATTGAAGCACGTGAAAAACTAAACAAACAACGTCCTAAAACCCTTGGCCAAGCTTCGCGTATCAGCGGAATATCACCTGCAGATATTAGCGTACTTATGGTTCATTTGGGCCGATAATAATTTTTTAAACATACTGTATAAAATCTGTTAGCTATTATAGCGCAGTTATTAGTTTATTTGCTTTAATGGAAAACCTAAATGCTTGCCTAGTATGTGGCAATACCAACATAACTAAAGAACTTACTTGCAAAGATTTTGTAGCAACGGGTCATACTTTTGATTTACAGCGCTGCAGTAATTGTTCTTTTTTATTTACCAATCCACGTCCCGCAGCAGCAGAAATTGGCCCATATTATCAAAGTGATAGATACGTATCGCATGCTGGCAATAAAAGTAATTTAAGTTTTATGTATAAGGTTTATGATGTAGTTCGCGACTACAGCATCAACCAAAAATTAAAACACATTAAAACTTACCAACCCAATGGAAAATTAATGGACTTAGGCTGCGGTTTAGGTTATTTTTTAGATGGTGTGGTTAAAGATAAAACATTTGATGCCATTGGTGTTGATGTTAGCCAAGATGCAGTTGATTACGTGAAACAAAAGTTTGGCCATGAGGTAAAAAACGAAACTGAACTTGATAATTTACCAGCTCAAGGGTTTGATGTTATTACCCAATGGCATGTGTTAGAGCACGTTCATTTACTAAACGAACGTATGCAGCAATTAAAACGTTTACTTAAACCAGGTGGAACCATGTTTATTGCTGTACCTAATAGCAACAGCTGGGATGCTAAGCATTATAAAGAGTTTTGGGATGGTTATGATGTTCCTCGTCATCTTTATCATTTTAACCAAAAGAGCTTTAATTTATTAATGGAAAAGCATGGTTTTAAAGTAGTAGAAACTAAAAGTATGCCTTTTGATGCGCCATATATTAGCATGCGCAGTGAGGTACATAAAGGCAATAAATTTGAGTTTGTACGTGGTGCTATTTCGGGATTAAGATCAACCGTTAGTGCGTGGAGCAAAAACGACCATAGTAGTTTGTTATTTGTGGTAAAACATGCATAAAAAATCTGCTTATTTTTTTGCTTGGTTAAGCTTAATAATACTCGCATCGTGTGCGCAAATGGTTGCGCCTACTGGTGGCGATAAGGATAATACTGCGCCCGAGGTTTTGCAGTTTAGTCCTAAAAATAAAACAACTAATTTTACTAAATCAAAAATTGATATTACGTTTAATGAGTATATACAGTTAACTAAAACTGATGAACAAATAATTATTTCGCCACCATTAAACACCAAACCCGATTTTACCAATAAAGGTAAAGTACTTGAAATTAAGTTTAAAGAAACCTTACTACCTAATACCACTTACACCATAAACTTTGGTAACGCTATTGGCGATAATAAAGAAAATAATACCCTGCCTTTAAGTTATGTGTTTTCAACAGGTAGTTCAATTGATTCTAATTTTATAAGTGGCGAGGTATTAAATGCCTTTACTAATCAACCAGAAAAAGATATTACCATTGGTTTATATGATGTAAGTAATTACACAGATTCTACAGCCTATAAATACAAACCTGTTTACTTAGGTAAAACCAATATTAACGGGGTTTTTACCATTACTAATTTACCTAATACATCGTTTTATTTATTAGCATTTAATGATGTAAATAAAAATTTAAAATACGATAAAACAGAAGCAATTAGCTTTTTAAATAACACTGTTAACACAACAGATACTGTATTAAAAAAACTTACCTTAAAGTTATTTAAACCAGAAACTTACCCTATTGGTAGTATAGTTGATACTTTTTGTAAAGAACCGAATAAATTTAGTTTCGTGACTTATAAGCCTAATGGTTTAAACATTACATCTACCTACGGAAAACAATACACTAAAACTATAAATACAGGTACAGGTTTAGATACAATTTATGTATTTACTAAAACTGCAGATAGTGTTGCGCGTTTTACAACATCAACCCAAAATAAAACAACCCAAATTACTATAAAAAATACGCCTGCATTTAAAGCACCCAAATTATACATGCAGGTTACCAAACAAATAGAAATAAATGATTCTATTAAACTTAGGTTTAATAATCCAATTACTTCTATTGATACATCGCGTATAAAGTTATTTAAAGACTCAACTCAGATAAAATACAACTGGATTAAAACATCTGATTTTGAGTACGCTGTAGCATATAATTGGGAAGAAAAAACGAGTTATAAAATTCAAGTTTCAGATAGTGCTTGTAAAGACTTTTATAATCAATACAATAAAAAGGATGGATCCGCATTTACCATTAAAGCACTAAAGGAATATGCTAACTTGCTTTTACACATTACTATACCTCCATTAAGTAAACATCAATACCTATTACAATTATTAAGTGATGATGATAAAAAGGTTTGTTATGAATTTATTATCACTAAAAACCAAGATATAAACCTAATTAATATACTACCAGGTACTTATAAAATAAAATACATTTATGATATTAATGGTAATAACAGTTGGGATAATGGCGACTTTAACCAAAAACAACAACCCGAGCAAGTGGGATATTTTAAAGAAAAGCTGGTTATAAAACCATATTGGGACTTGGAACAGAGCATATTAATAGAGTAGTTAACATCCATTGTGGATTGCGACATTTTATCGCTTGTTTTAGGGTTGATAACTATTTATTGCAGTAGGTCAGTCTAATAAGTGCGACATTATTAACAAGCTAACCCAACTCTATACCCATAAAGGTAAAGTTAATTTTATCACAATTGGGATGTGATTATAGCTATTAACACTTGTGTATAAACTGTAAAATTTAACACAAATTCAGTTAGTTAGCATGTTAGTTAAATGTTAACTTAAACAGAACAACTATAAAACCAAACTTTGAAAAATAAGTTATCCGCCAAATTCACACCCTAATAATAAAAACAATTTTATATTTAAAGTTATATAGGATCTATAGGATGTGAATAGCACTTTAAATTGAAATACTTACTTTTGAACCTGAGTATGATTGAAAAATTAAAAGCTGTAGAAAAAGAAATAGAAAGTATTGTGCTTAGCAATGCTGATGAAACCGAACAATTTAGGTTAAAATACTTAAGCCGTAAGGGTTTATTAAACGATTTATTTGAAGAATTTAAAACGATACCCAACGACCAAAAAAAGGAAGTGGGTAAAGTGATGAACCTCGTTAAACAAGCTGCACAAACTAAATTTGATGAAGCTCAAGCTGCTTTTGAACAAGGTACTGAAGATGCAATAACTGATCAGGATTTATCTTTACCCGGACAACCGATAAAATTAGGTTCGCGCCATCCGTTGGTTTTAATTGAAAAACAAATTGCTGATATTTTTGGAAAACTAGGGTTTAGCTTAGCTTATGGCCCAGAAGTAGAAGATGATTGGCATAACTTTTCGGGATTAAATTTCCCAGAAAATCATCCGGCAAGAGATATGCAGGATACTTTTTTTATTGATAAAGAAATTGCGTTACGTACCCATACATCAAGTGTACAAGTGCGTTTAATGGAAAATCAAAAACCACCATTGCGTGCCATTATGCCTGGTAGAGTTTACCGTAACGAAGCTATTTCGGCTCGTGCACATTGTTTCTTTCATCAAGTAGAAGGAATTTATATTGATAAAAATGTTTCGTTTGCTGATTTAAAACAAACCCTTTACCATTTTGTAACAGAAATGTTCGGTAAAGAGTTTAAAATACGCTTCAGACCAAGTTATTTCCCTTTTACGGAACCTAGTGCCGAAATGGATATATCGTGCATTATATGCAAAGGAAACGGATGTAATGTATGTAAACATACAGGTTGGGTTGAAATTTTAGGATGCGGAATGATTGATCCTAATGTATTACAAGCTAATAATATTAATCCTGATGAGTTTAGTGGATTTGCATTTGGTATGGGTATAGAGCGTATAACCATGTTAAAATATAACGTAAAAGATTTACGTGTTTTTTCAACCAATGACGTACGCTTTTTACAGCAGTTTGAGAGCGAGTAAATATTTAAAAAAATCTCCCCGCTTCGCGGGACATATCATTTTAAAAGCCGTGTATAAATTACGCGGCTTTTTTATTTAAACGATTCGTACAAAAAATCATTAAGAGGCTGCATGGCTTTAAACACATCTGTTAGTTGTTTTAAAAAGTCAGCGTCTGTTAAATCCTTA
Organism: uncultured Chitinophaga sp.; assembly: GCA_964545895.1. Taxonomy (GTDB): domain Bacteria; phylum Bacteroidota; class Bacteroidia; order UKL13-3; family UKL13-3; genus UBA6183. Next base: position 35,519 of record CAZJHS010000010.1, read on the forward strand.
TCGGTTATTTTATGTTCAGCAATAAAACTTTTGTGCTTTAAATAATCAACCATAGGGTTAGTTATATCATATCCTTTTGGCGGTCGCTGTAGCGTTTCACCACCTAATTTACCGAAATACTTTTTAAAAGTTTTATCTGTTACAATAGCAGTAAATTTATCGGCATTGTAATCTATTTCTTGCCTAACAGCAGCTAATTTATCAGGCATTGGCATGTACGCACCACCAGCAATAAAGCAGGCCCCAGGTTGTATGTGTAAGTAATAGCCACAAAAATCATCGCGTTTGCCACCTTTGCTTAAACTCATACCAAAATTGGTTTTATAAGGGTCTTTATTTTTACTAAAGCGTATATCACGGTTTATTCTAAAAATGCAACTTTTAGGCTCTAAAATGGCCACATCCTTATCAAACTTACCCGTTTCTTGTATGGTAAGGGCGGTAAATTCAATCCACTGTTTGCGCAAGGTTTCGTATGTTTTTCTATTATCATCAAACCATTCTTTGGTATTGTTTTTTTCGAGGTTTTTTAAGAAACCCAATAGCGATTTAAAATCCATGATAAATAATTTTAGAGCAATTTAGTTATTTGATTATTTTCGCCACCACAATGCGGTAAAAGTTATTTGATTTTTATGGTTTAAATTGTAGAAATGCATAGCTTATTACCAACTATTAAATTATGGCAGACAGAGAAAGACCAAGTTTTGAAGATAGCAACAACGTAACCGTACAACGTTGTTTTTTTGCATACGAGTATGCTCGCCCTTTTGTAGAAGGTAAAAACACGGCTGATATAGGTTGTGCTGATGGTTATGGTACACAGTATTTGGCAGATTATACGCAAACAACTGTTGGGGTTGATTATAGTGAAGAAACCTTAGTAGAGGCTCGTAAAAAACACGCGGCCAAAACAAACCTTACTTTTAAATCTGGTTCGGTGCCTCCAGTACCTTTAGAGTCGGAGAGCGTTGATACAGTTACTGCATTTCAGTTTATTGAACATATACATGATAGGCTTGGATTTATAAAAGACGTGCACCGCATATTAAAACCAGGCGGAACGTTTTTGTGCTCAACACCCAATATAAAAATGAGTATTGCGCGCAATCCATTTCACGTGCACGAGTACACTTTTGATGAGATGAAAGCCGAGATGGGAAAAGTATTTCCTGACTTTGAAATAATGGGTGTACAAGGCAATGCTGCTGTAAATAAATATTACGATGACAATGCAAAATGGGCTAAGAAAATTTTACGTTTAGATCCATTGGGTTTACATAAAATTATTCCGGCAAGTTGGTTGGTTGCTCCATATAATTTTTTAACAACGCTCATGCGTAAAAATTTAAAAGAGCAAAACAACGACACCTTAAATATTACCACAAAGGATTTCTTTTTAACAAAAGATAACTTAGACGCAACGTGGGATATTTTTGTAATAGCTAAAAAGAAAGCTTAAGCTCAACAAAACTTTATAAAACAAAAACCACCTTTTGGGTGGTTTTTTTATGCAGGTAGTTAAAGGATTTTAGTATGCTTATCGTGCTAAATAATAGTGCAAAGGCTCCCAATATTTTTCAACCCAAAGTTTGCGCAAGGTTTCTTCAAAATCAAGCGGAACAGCGGTTACAAACAACTCAACCGCACAGGTATTATTAGCTTCGTTAGTAAAAATAAATGCTGCCTCGCTTACATGGTTGGTTGGCCAATTTTTATCGGCCAACATAAAGCTCCAAATTATTTTTTCACCACGCGCCAAGGCAATGTTTTTACCTATAATTAAACCATCATAAAGGCTAAATAAGCTTCCCTCCACATCGGTTATTTGGGCAAAATCACTAGTCATCGAGCTATGTCTACGCTCATCAGTAAGTATGGTATAAACATCAAGCGCAGTAGTGTTAAAGCGCTCTGTTAGGGTAAAATCAACTAATTTCATACCTGCAAATTACATTAAATATAACCTTTACCTACACAGAAATTTGGTTTACCTACAATACCTTTAAATCTGTCTAATGTTATAGTAAAAACTAAACAAGCCCATTAAGTTTGTAGGGTAAAATAATAATTATGGACGAGCACAAAGATAACCTTCCGAATAAAAGCTGGGAACACCTGCACTCTACCAAAGGCCGTATATTTAGTGGTTTTTTGGTTGTAGCAGTTGGTGTGGTGTTGTTACTAAAGCAACTTGGCTTTTGGCTTCCACAGTGTTTATTTACTTGGGAAATGTTGCTTATTGTAATTGGTTTATACACCGGATTTAAGCATAATTTTAAACGCCCAGGGTGGATTATTTTAATATTTGTGGGCCTATTATTTATGGTTGATGATGTGTTTCCGGGTGTAAACATTGAAGCATACTTTTGGCCAATTGCCATTATTTTTATGGGTGTGGTAATGATAACCACAGCGGGCAAACGCAAAGAGCGTTGGAAAAACTGGCGCGACCAATGCCGTAAAACAAACTCTGTTTCAACCAGCGAAAACATGTTGGATGTAATTTCTGTTTTGGGCGGAGTAAAGAAAAATGTAATTACCAAAGATTTTAAAGGTGGCGAAATAACTTGTGTGATGGGTGGAGCCGAGATAAATCTTAGCCAGGCCGATTTTGAAGGGAAGGTAATTTTAGAAATTACCCAAGTATTTGGAGGAACCGCATTAATTATACCTGCCAACTGGGAAGTTCAATCAGAAAGCACAGCCATTTTAGGTGGTATTGAAGACAAGCGAGCTGTAAATGATATGATATCAAACGGATCGAAAATTTTGGTGCTAAAAGGAGTTACCGTTTTTGGCGGCATAGAAATTAAAAACTATTAACCATAACCCCCATAATTATAAAAAAATGAGTAATTGGTTTGTTGCAAAGCTTGTATTTAGAGTAATTACAGGCAATGGTAATCATACTCCGCAGTTTGATGAACAACTGAGGCTAATTAATGCAGATAACGCACAAGAGGCCTTTTTTAAGGCTCGCTACTTGGGCGCAAATGAGCAAACAGAATTTGCCACCGAAGATTTAAATGAAGTAAGTTGGCAATTTGTAGATGTAGCAGAATTAACCCCAATTTTGGCGTTTCAAGATGGGTTAGAGCTTCATTCGCGTATACACGAGGCTGATAGTGCCACTTCTTACATTAGCTTTGTGCATCATAGGGCAAAAACTCTTATGCAACAACACCAATATGAACCACAAGCTGAACCTGCAAAATAAACTGCCAATAGGCGAGGTTTCTATTATTAAACTGCTGATAAATTATTTATCAGTTAGTGTAATTTTTATTGCGCTTCAGGTTTATGTGTTATCTACGTTTGGCATAGGTTTTATGCAGGCTTTGGTTGATGCTTCGCTTAGTCACTTTTTAATTTTATTTGCCGGTTTGGTAACTTTTAATGTGTTGCGTTACTACAAACCTATTCGCGAAAACAGCTTTTATCCGCGTGTTTGGGCTATGTTATTGTCCCTTATTATTACGCTTATATTTAAGGCTATTGTGGCGTTTATTTATCCAAACGACTTAGATTATTTATCTTTTGTAGAAAAATCGCAAGTGCTGCGTGGCATTTATTTTTTATTAAACATTGCCCTGTTAACGGTGTTTATCTTTTTATGGTTTTATTTTTCTGATGAGCAAAAGAAACAACAGCAATTAGCCGATGTAAAAACACTTACACGCGATGCAGAGTTGGTAAGCTTGCGTCAGCAATTACAACCCCACTTTTTATTTAACAGCTTAAATAGCATTAGCGCATTGGTGGTAACTAGGCCACAAGAGGCCCGAAAAATGATTCAGCAATTGAGCGATTTTTTGCGCGGTACTTTAAGAAAAGATGAGTTAGAACTTATTTCGTTAACCGATGAATTGGCGCACTTACAACTGTATTTAGATATTGAAAAGGTGCGTTTTGGGCACAGGTTAAGCACTGATATTATTACCGAATCTGATTTTTTAAACTGCAAAATACCGCCACTTATTTTACAACCCTTGGTAGAAAATGCCATTAAGTTTGGTTTGTATGATGTTACTGGCGATGTTACCATTAGCATTATTTGTCAATGCAATCAAAACAACTTAACCATTAGCATTACTAATCCGTTTGATGCCACCACATCATCGCCCCAAAAAGGTGTTGGTTTTGGCCTTTCATCGGTTCAGCGCAGGTTATATTTGCTTTACGCTCGTAATGATTTAATTTCAACCACACATCAAAATAACTTATTTACCACCACTGTAATAATTCCGCAACTTGTATGATTAAATGTATAATTATTGATGACGAGCCACTGGCCAGAACCATTGTGCGTGAGTATCTTTTGCAACATCCGCAAATAGAAGTTGTACAAGAGTGTAATGATGGATTTGAAGGCGTAAAAGCCATTATGCAGCATCAACCCAACCTTATTTTTTTAGATATACAAATGCCTAAAATTAATGGGTTTGAAATGCTTGAGCTTATAGAAACCCCACCGGCTGTTATTTTTACAACGGCTTTTGATGAGTTTGCCATGAAGGCTTTTGATAATAATGCTATTGATTATTTGTTGAAACCATTTGGGCAAGAACGTTTTGATAAAGCTATTGAAAAATGGTTAGCGGCTAATGCAGCAACAGAAGCCAATACGGTAGGTAATTTAACCAACGAGCGCGAGCGAAGTGCAGAGGAAAACAGTAGGGTAGTGGTAAAAACGCACAACCAAATACGCATAATTCCGGTACACGATATTATGTACATTGAAGCGTATGATGACTATGTAAAAATACATACAGCCGAAGGTTTGTTTGTGAAAAAACGCACCATGGCAAGTTTTGAAAATGGCCTAGATGCTAAAGAGTTTGTTCGTATTCACAGGTCGTATATTATTAAACTAAGCGAGCTTACTAAAATAGAACAACCCGATAACGATTCTCAAGTAGCTTTGTTGAAAAACGGTACGCGCTTGCCGCTCAGTAAATCAGGCTACAGTAAGTTAAAGGTTGCGTTGGGAATGAAATAACTTTAAACAGCCAATTGATAATAAACGGCCAACCCCAATAGGGTTAAAAATGCAACTTCTTTAAGCAAGAAACGATTGGTGCTGGTAAAGAAATAGGCCACTAAAACACTAAGTGGAATGCTTAGATAGCAAAGGGCATAAATGTAATTTACATTATCAAAAAACAGGGCAACTGCACCAAAAAACAGCATTAAATAAATGCTTTGGGTAATCCTACGTGTTTTTACTTTATTGTTAAAAAAGTTTTGTTGCAAGCCTAAAATTGATGATGCCGTAATTGGAATTAATATTACCCAAGGAATTAGTCTTACCCAGTTGGTTTCTATGGTTTTTAACTCTTTGTGCTCAAAACTTTGCTGTATATAAAGCAACAATTCATCATACCTATTGGTAACAAAAAAGTAAATGCCCGTAAAGTATAGCGGCACCATAATACCAATTAATGATATAATAAGGTACCGAATATTAAACGAGGTAAAAATAACCACACTCACCAAAATAAAAGGTAAAAACAGCAGCAAATCGTAGTTAAACAGAATGCCAATTCCTAAATATAAACCGGCATCAAGTACTACTAATTGTGGGTTTTGAGACTCGTATAAGTAACACAAACGCTGAAACAACAGCATTACAAATGTGTTAGAAATAAGCTGTGGAGTTAACTCGGTTTGTAGTGCAAAAAAACTGTTAAAAAGAATGAAAAACAGCGCAGGTAATAAGGTATCTCGGTATAAAATACTTTGCGAGCTAACAATGTAATTAAGAAACAGTGCTTGCAAAAACACCAAGGTTGCTGCAATTATAAAACTCCACAAATAGGCGTTAGGCAATGCCGCAATAAACGAAAATGTTAGGCGCGCAAATGGTGCATTTTGTATAAACTCATACTTAGGTGCGTGCATAAAAACAGGTAATCGTAATAATACGACTAACACGAAAAGCATGATGCCCGCTAGTAAGGTGTTTTGGCGAAATAAATTTAACACGGCAATGTATTTGGCTGCAAATTATGGCAATTGAAACAATTATTAAGGTTTAATTATGTACACATGTTTAGGCTCGTGTACACCTTTTAAAAAGTAAGCCTCATTAAACAAAAGCGCCTATCTTTTAAGGTGCTAATTATGGCCGAGTTTGCCGAAACTTGTTTGGATTCTAAAGGCATAATGGTAGCGTAATAACTCATAGATTTAATAAGCACCTTGCTTTCAAACTGGCCTTTGCTACTTATGGTTGTTAGCATAACATCTCCCTCGTTAACCACATCAAGGTTATATACAATACCAATTTTATCGTTGGCTAATAAGGTTACAAACGAAGAGTAATAGCCACCATCGGTCATGCTGGTTTGATTTTTTTTAATAAAGTCTTTAAACCTATTGGTACCATCAGCATTTTTGGCAATCACCACAATTTCATCATAGTTATAAATGGTTCTGAAATTGGTTTGCGGAAATCCATTAACCGTATAGGTGTATGATTGTTTGGTTTCGTAATATTTTTCGGCAATAATGGTGCATCCGCCATCGCTGTTAGCTACCAGCTTGCGTATATACAAATCTGTAAGCCTTGGCGATCGTTCATTCATCATGGTGCCCGCAATTTTGCTACTAAAGCCCAAGTCAATTGGCTCGGTCTTTTTAACGGCCATTTCAGCGCTTTTAATATCAAACTTGTAATGAACCGTGCCCACACATATTTTATCGGGCTTATCGCTATAAAAACCAGCAATATTTAGGGTGTTTGCATAGTTGTTTACCACCATGCTAATTTCATTTATAAAAACCGAATCCTTAGCCACATCATACTCCAACATATTATCTGTTGCCGGAAAGTAGCTGTATAAAAAGTAGTTTCTTCCGCGGTCGGTAAATTTTTTATCTTCTTTAGGAAGGCTTAATAAGGCAAAAACATTTCCTTGGTTATCGCACTCAACGCTGGTTAAGTTTACATTTTCGATACTGTTATTTAGGCCAAACTTGCGGTTATATTTTAGGCCAAACGAGGCATCGTAGCCGTACACATTTATGGCACTTTTGGTGTTATCGGCATTTGGGGTGATGAAGAAAATGGTGTATGATTTTTTATCGGCCGAGTGTTTAATAAAAAGTTTTCTATCGGCTGCCAATTTTCCATCAAGCGTAAAAAGCGTTTTAGCCCCAATTTGATTTAAGGTATTATCAAACTCAATAAGCTGTAGCTCAATTTTAGCTGTGCTGGCATTTTTAACCAAAATAAATTGCATAAGCCCAGTTTCGGTTATTATAACACGCTCAACTATACTGTTTTCGGGTTGTGGCAAATCCTTACCCAACTCCTGCGAAAGGTTGGCTTTATATTTTTCAATTACAATTTCTGATCTAAAATCGCTGTTGCGTGTACGGGCTATAAATACCCCCGAACTATTTTCGCCCAAAATTTGGGTGTAAAAGGTTTTGTTTTTTGTTTTTTGTTGATTGCTCCACTCCACAGTTTGTGCAGAGGCAACTTTAAAACAAAAGCATAGTAAGGCGTAAACAATGAAGTGTTTTTTCATGCCTATGCAAGATAAGTTAAGCCAATTAAATTTAGTGTATTATTTCTTGAGCCAAAGCTCAGGGTTTTGTTTTTGTTGCACTTTCCAAATTTCAAAGTGCACTTCGGTTTCATCTTCATCGTTGGTTAAAACGGTTCCAATAACCTCACGCGTATCTACTTCTTGGCCTTCTTTAACGTTAACAGTAGCCAATTTTGCGTAAGCGGTGTAGTATTTACCGTGGTTAATCAATACAATTTTACCCATACCCGGAATACTAAAAATAGACTTTACTGTACCTTTAAACACCGAACGTACACTAGCTCCTTTGGCGGCTTCAATATCAACCCCATTATTGTTTACCATTACACCCTTAAGCGTAGGGTGTTCGTGTTGGCCAAATTTATCAGTAATGGTTCCGCGTTCAACTGGCCAAGGCAAGCTGTTTTGGTTGCTTTCAAAATCATTGCTAAGCTTAAGTGCCTCAGGTGTTAAATAAAGCTCACCAGCTTTTGTTGCTGCTGGTTTTGGCGCTGAGGTATTGGGTTTTGTTTTTCCTGTATTGCCAGTGTTGGCTTTTGCGGCATCACGTTTACGCGCATCTTCCTCTTTTTTACGTGCAGCTGCAATTTCCTTCTGAATTAATTCGCCAATGGCCTCATTTAATTTACGGGCAGCTTTCTCGTTCTCGGCTAGTATTCTGCGTAAGTCTTTTTCGCGCTGTTGAAGCTTTTGCAGCACCACACTTTCCTCTTTCTTATCAACCTCTAATTCTTTTTTCTCGGCTTCTTTTAACACAATCAATCCCTGCTTTTCGCGTTTGGCGGCAATTAGTTCGTTAAGCTCGCTAATAATTTGTGTTTGGGTATGTAAAATAAGTTCGGCTTGATGCTTACGGTAATCGCCCAATTGGTTAAGGTATTGTATGCGTTTAAGCGCTTGGTTAAAACTTTGTGCCGAAAAAATAAACATTACTTTATCGTACACATTGCGTTGTTTGTATGCACCTAAAATGCTTTTGCCGTATTCTTCTTTTAATCGTATTAAATCATCACGTAGGGTATTGATAACAGCCTGTTGCAGTATGATTTGTTTTTCTAACATGGCAATCTCATCGGCCACGTTATTAATAACCTTTTCCCTGTTTTGTATTTGTTGGCCAATAACTTTCAAATCGGCCAACGATTTGTTTTGCTTGTTGCGTGTTTCTTCTAAAACCTTTTTGGTTTCGTTAATTTTTTTAACAAGCTCTTTACGCTGCAATTCAAGAGCCTTACGCTGGTTGGCATAGTTACTCGGTTGCTGAGCTGTAACCACAGCAAAGCATAATGTTAGCAGTAAAAAAAATAAAGTCTTATGGCTTAACCACTTCATATCCCGATGGAACTGTAAATTGAATTTCGCGTTTTTTATCAAACACAAAGTTGCTCAGTTCAAAGGTACATTCTATATTTTTTTCTGCCCGTATGTTAATATTAATGTGGTTTGGGTACTGGTTTGAGCCAAAGTTTGAAAAACTAGGGTAGTCGTAGCGCATTTCGCGCGATTGATTTTGTTCGGCAACAGAACCCTTTAACACCTTGAAGTTGTTGCTATAATAGGTAGTTTGCTTCTGTGTATTTAGATAGGTGTAAATGGCCAAATTACTTAAAATGGTATCCACTACACTTTTTTGTACACTATTGTAAAATAAGGTATTGCCCACTATTAAGTTTTGCAAATTTGCCAGTTTTAAGGGCACGTTTGATAAACGTTGTATATAACCAAAATCGGTAGCAATGTACTTGCGGTGCAAGCGATCTAGTATTTTAACACTATCTTGGGTAATGTAAACGCGGGCAACCTCAATGCCTAAAACTGCTGTTATACTCATCCAAATGTATTGGTCTTTTTCCATTACCAAATTCACATCAAAACTTACATTTTGCTTGTCGTCTTTATAGTTTGCTTTAGCCCTACTTTGGTAAAAACTAAACTTATTGGTGTTGGCATCTATGTTGGCCAATGTCTTTTCTTGGGTTGATGGTTCGCTTGCTATTTCTGGTTTAGCTGCAGGCTTAGTATTAACTATTTTTTTACTTCTGCATGCTACCGAAAATAACACCCCTAATAGTGCCACATACACCACTAAACGATTACTATTCATACCACTTTTTGTCTTTAATTTTTTTGTCAATTAATGGATTTTCAACCCCATAATCTTTGGCTTTTAACCATTGTTGTACAGCTGTATTTACATCTCCTAAAAAATATAACACATCGCCATAATGGTCTAAAACTTCCGCATTTTTGGGTGTTATGGCCAACGATTTTTCTAATTGCTCTTTGGCTTCACTGTATTTTTTATTGCTAAACAATACCCATCCATAAGTATCGTAATAGCTCGAGTTGCGAGGTTCCAATTCAATACTTTTTTGGCTCATTTCGGCAGCTTTAACCAAGTTAGTTTTGCGTAAGCTTAAAAAGTATGCGTAATTATTTAACACATAAGCATTGTTGGGGTCAACAAGTAAAGCCGCCTCGTAGGCGCTATCGCTGGTAGCAAATTGCTTTAAATGATAAGCAGCATCGCCAATGGTGGCGTATAATTGAATGGTATAATTTTGCTGTTCAGTACTTACCTCAATACCTTTTTTAGCCATATCAATACACTTTTGATATTGTTTTAGTTGATAGGCACTAAACGTGTAGTAGGTATAAAACAAGGGCTCGTTAGGAAAAATTTCTAACGCTGCTGCACAGTCGTTAAGCACTATTTGTTGGTCGCCCAACTCGGTTGCACTGTAAACAAGTTGTTGCCAAATTTGAAAGTTTGATGGATCAATTTTTAAGGCTTTTTGATATTGCTCGTGTGCCTTGTTTAAGTTGTTTTGCTGAGCATATAAATCGCCCAACAAAACCCACACGGCCGATTCATCAAACTCTGACACCGCAAGAGCCTGTGCAAGTTCCATGCTTTTTTCGTTTTGCTTAGGCCCAAACTCTTTGCCTGTAATGCACTCAACCACCACTTTAAGTTTTGTTTTGGTATCAAGTGTCGGACTTTTAATGGCTCGTAAAGTATAATCAAACCACTCGTTAAACTTTTTTTGGTTGCGCAAACCATCAGCCAAAGCCAGTAAAGCGTAGCCATTATCAGGCTCAAGGGCTAAAATTTGGTTGTATAAATCATCTGCCTCTTTTTCTTTGCCAGCGTTTAAATACAAATCGGCTAAAAGGCCCATGTAACGCGTGTTTTTAGGAAAAGCATTGGTTAGTTTTTGCATTTCGGTAATGGCTTTTTGGGGCTTACCTTGTGCTAAAAAAATGCTTTGTTTTTGCTTAATAATGTCCTCGTTAATGCCAACTACTTTTTCTCCTTGCTGCAGTAGTTTTAAAGCCGATTTTAGTTGATTACCCATTACGTACAAATAAGTTGCATCGTACAGGTAGTTTAGGTTTTGGGGCTCTTTTTGGTAAAGCGATGCGTATACTTCAGCACCCTTTTTGTATTGTTTTTGTTGGCGATATATTTCGGCTAAGTTTTTTTTATACCAAGTGTTTTCCTTGTCTATTAAGGTTGATTTTAGGGCGAATGTTTCAGCATCAGTTAATACCCCTTTTTGCAAATAAATTTGTGCCAATAAGTAGTTGGTGGCAGCCTCGTTGGGGTTAATGCGTAAAGCCTCTTTAAACTCTTTAACGGCCTCATCGGGCATTTTTAACATTAAGTACCTATTGCCATTTATAAAATGAGTATCGAAGGCAATTTGTTGTTCTTCGGGTAATGGTTTTACGGGCTGGGCATAAACACATTGCGTTGCTAACAAAAGTAGCAACGCAACGCATGTATAGCTTATTTTTTGCTTAAATAACTGTGGTATAATCACCAATGCTTAAATCTTTTTGTTCGCCATTGTATACAACGTAGCTTCCTAGCATTGCATTGTTTATAACAGCATGTTTAATTTTTGTATTGCTTTGAATGATGCAGTTTTCAACCACACTTTTTTCAATAACACAACCCTCGCCAATAGATGCGTATGGGCCAACAATAGCATTTTTTATCACCACATTTTTGCCAATTAAACTTGGCTGAATAATGGTTGAGTTTTCGATAGTAGCAGTGGCATCAACCATGTTTTTTCCATCATCGTGCATGTGTTGCAACACACGCGAGTTGGTATACACTGTTGAGTTTTTGTTACCACAATCTAACCACTCTTGTACTTTTCCTGGTTCAAACTTAAGGCCCTTAGCCTTCATGTTTTCAAGCGCATTGGTTAGTTGGTATTCGCCTTTTTCTTTAATGTCATTATCTAACAAGTATTGTAACTCGTTGCGTAAATTAGCACCATCTGCAAAGTAGTAAATGCCAATAATAGCAAGGTCGCTTACAAAGGTGCTAGGCTTTTCTACAAAATCTGTAATCACGCCATTGGCATCAAGTTTTACAACCCCAAACTGACTTGGGTCGTCAATTTGTTGTACCCAAATAATACCATCTTTACTGCGATCAAGCTTAAAGCCTGCCTTAAACAAGGTATCAGCAAAAACAATAAGTACGTTTCCATCTAAAGCTTCTTTGGCACACATGATAGCATGTGCGGTTCCAAGCGCTTCGCTTTGATAATGAATAGTTCCTTTTGCGCCTAATTTAGCGGCAACATCAACCAATTGTTTTTCAACTGCACTACCAAAACTTGGATGTATAATAAACGCAACTTCTTCAATGCCTTCGCCACAAACCTCTTCAAGGTCTTCAATTATTTTTTGAACAATGGGTTTTCCAGCAACAGGAATTAATGGTTTAGGAACGGTTAAAGTATGTGGCCTCATGCGTTTGCCCATACCCGCCATAGGTACAATTATTTTCATTTTTATTTATTAGGCCTTTAAGCCCCGATTAGTTTGTAATACGTACAAAAAAGTTACTTACCAGTGCTTCCGTAACCACCGGCACCTCTTTCGGTTGAACCCAGCTCGTTTACTGTGTTCCATGTTACTGTTTCGTGTTTGGCTACAATCATTTGTGCAATTCGTTCACCGTTGTTAATTTCAAAGTTTTCCGATCCAAAATTAATAAGTAGCACTTTTATTTCGCCACGGTAATCTGCATCAATTGTTCCGGGTGAGTTAAGCACTGTAATGCCATGCTTATAAGCCAATCCGCTGCGTGGGCGTATTTGAGCCTCAAAACCCACGGGCAGCTCAATAAACAAGCCTGTAGCAACAAGTGCACGTTGCATTGGGGCAAGTACAATTGGCGCATCAAGCTGAGCCCGTAAATCCATGCCCGCAGCATGTGCTGTTTCGTACGCTGGTAAAGCGTGTGCAGATTTGTTAACGATGTTAATTTGCATAGCGTTGTAACCGCACGAAAATAAGGTTTTTATTGAAAATTAAGACAGGTTCGTTTTTTGTACCTACACTGCTTGGTTTTATCGTATAACCGGTTGATTTATATCACATAATAAAACCGATCGTTATGTTACCTTTACTTTATCAATAATATTAAGTGATATGCACATTACCATAAAATCGTCAACAACCATTCAAGAAATTCAAGATGCTTTTGCTAAACGTTTTCCTTGGCTTAAAATCGAGTTCTTTATGAATAGCCTCAACAACCATACATTAACGGCTGATGAAATGATAAAAAATCATTCAAAAGCCATAGGCGAGTTAGCAAAGTTAAGCTCGGATGATTGCATGGAGCTAAGTGGAACAACTACGGTTAATCAATTAGAGCTAAATTTTAAAGATAGTTTTGGTTTGGTCGCACAGGTATTTCATAAGCGAGGGCATGCTTGGATTATAACCACTACTTCAGATACCCTAACCTTAGATGCGTTAAATGCGAGGGCAGCAGAAGATGCCAAACCATTACCCAAAGAAGAGGTAGCCGATGCCGCAGACCACATGGATGTGGAGTAACCACTAAATTACTAAGCCTAAAGTTAAAGCTTAATTTGGGCTTAGTAATTATTTAAATAGGTCTGTAGTTATCGGAAAGTCAATTTCAATTTCCCAATCAGGGTGTTTTTGGCTGATGTATGCAATAAGGTTTTTAACCTTATCACCATGGTTTTGATTGACCAATTTAAACGTCATTTCTTTTACCAGCTTTTTGTTATCAAGCGAGTACTCAATGTTACTTAATACAGCCATTTTTTCGCCTTTGTAAAATATGGTATTGTCGCTTGATGTAAATCCTTCTACGTCTACATTTTTTAGCACGTTACAACTAAATAACCCTAGGCTAAGTAGGCACAATAAAATTACTTTTTTCATGCGGCAAAACTAGCACTTATACTTTCAGTATTATGATGCAATGCAATAGTTAACAAAAGGTTAACATTGGGCTGTGCTACTTTATGCTATTTTGTTTTTGCGCTCAGAAAGCAAGGTTACTGCGCCAAACAATGTAATTAATGCTCCATTAAGCAAATAGCTGAACCAACCATTTGGTAAATTAATAATGTGTACCATAAAAAACAACATCAAAGCAATGCCAATGTAGCTGAGCAAACGCGTAACTTGGTAGGGAATGGGATAGTATTTTGCACCCATTACATAACAAATAACAGCCATGCTTGTATAGCAAATTAATGTGGCCCAAGCACTTCCTGTGTATCCAAAAAGAGGCACCAAAGCAAGGTTAGCCAATATGGTAATTACTGCGCCAATGGTAGATATAACTGCACCTTTGTTGGTGTTATCACTTAACTTGTACCAAATAGATAAATTGTAGTAAATACCCAAAAACATATTGGCCAATAGTAAAATAGGCACCACGTTTAATCCCTCCCAATAACGCTCATTTATAAAATGTTTAAACACATCAATGTACAGGGTAACTACTAAAAATAGGCCCAAACAAATAAGGGTAAAGTAGTTCATAACTGTAGCATAAATATGGCGCTTGTCGTTGTCTTTGGAGTGGCTAAAAAAGAAGGGTTCTGCAGCGTATCTAAATGCCTGAATAAACAAACTCATGAGTATAGATAGTTTGTAGTTTGCGCCATAAATACCTGTAGCTCTTAGTCCTTCTTGCACATCAGTATAAACGTACGAAATAATAATACGATCAAGGGTTTCATTAATCATACCAGCAAAACCAACCACCATAAGTGGTAAGCCGTAAATCAACATTTGGCGCCATAAGGTTTTGTTAAATGATGCGTTACGTATAGCCAAAATTTCTTTTGCCAAAAGTGGAATGGTAATGATGCTTGCAATAAGGTTAGCCTTAAAAATATAACCTACATCCAAATGACCATCATACAAAGGTAAAAGCATACCGTATTGTGTTTTATATACATACGGACACAACACCAAAAAGTAAAGGTTTAATAAAATATTGGTGAAAATATTTATGTTTTTTATTACCGCAAATTTTACCGCTTTGTTATGTTGGCGTAAGTAGGCAAATGGCACAGCACTAATGGCATCTAAAGCAATAACAGCGGTAAAGTAAATTACATATTCGGGGTGTTGCGGTACTTTAATATAGTTGGCAATTTGTGGCGAAAAAACACCAAACAACATTCCAAAGAAAAGCGATGTACTGATGATAGAAGTTAATGCAGTGCTGTATACTTGATTTGGGTTATCGTGTTTTTGCGAAAACCGGAAAAAAGCGGTTTCCATACCATAGGTAAGTAGCACGTTAAAAAACGTTACATACGAGTACATTAAGGTATTAATTCCAAAGTCGGCAGTATCAAACAAAGCTGTATGTAGGGGTACCAAAAGGTAGTTTACAAAGCGGCCAACAATTTGGCTTAACCCATAAACGGCTGTTTGCGATGCAAGTTTTTTAAGCGGATTCAACAGTAGTTTTAATTTAGTGGCTCAAAAGTAGTGTAAAATATTTAGCAGAATTTTCGTTGATTATTAACAAACAACGCGGGTTTGTATATTTTCGTGCAAACATGTACAAGTATATCATTTTCATTTTCTGTTTGATGGCGTTATCGGCCGGGGCTCAGCAACAAGACGAACAGCTTGCTGCACAATACATGAGCTCCAACGAGTATGATAAGGCTGCCGAATTATACGAGCGCTTATTTGCAAAGGGCAACAAATCAACCTACTTGTACGATAACTTATTAACGTGCTATTTTAAACTTAATCATTTTGATGATGCTGAAAAGCTGGTAAAAAAACAGCAGCGTAGGTTTGAACAAAGCGCCTATTATGCTGTTGATTTAGGCTATGTGTACGAAAAAAGTAATCAACCCGAAAAAGCAAAAAAGGCATACGATAATGTAATAAATAAACTTACCCCAAGTTACGATGCTGCTTTAGAAACAGCCAATGCTTTTAGAAAAAGAGGTAAGGGCGATTTGGCCATTGCTTGCTACTTAAAAGTACGCAAACTAAATGCAAACAATGTAAATTTATTTTGTGTTGAATTGGCTCAGCTTTATGCCGATAAGCACGAAACAAGCCTTATGCTTAATGAGTATTTAAATGCCATTATGCAAAGCCCAAGTATGTTGGAAGATGTACAAGGTTACTTACAACTTTATTTGGATAACGATGCCGATTTTGATTTGCTGAAACAAACGCTTCAAAAAAAGTTAAAGGATTATCCTGCAAGCGAGTTATACAGCGAGATGCTGATATGGCTTTACGTGCAACGTAAGGATTTTGACAATGCCTTGGTGCAAACACGTGCCATGGATAAACGCAACAAGGAGCAAGGCCGCAGGTTAATTGGCTTGGCAGATTTGGCCATGGCCAATCAACGTTATGATGCCGCTACAAAAGTTTACAACGAAGTAGTTTTATTGGGCTCAGAAAAACCATTTTACCTACAAGCTAAACTTGGCATATTAAAGGCGCGCAACGAAAAAATATTTTATTCGGGTAAATACCAAAACACCGATTTGGTGGCTTTGGAGCAAGCTTATCATCAGTTTTTAACCGAGTTTGGCAGATACTCTTTTACCGCATCAAGCATAAAGGAATTGGCACAACTGCAGGCGTATTACTTGTTTAAATACGATTCGGCCATTGTAAATTATAACGAGCTTATTGCTATGCCTAGGCTTGATAACAGGTTTAAATCGGAGTGTAAATTAGATTTGGGAGATATTTATGTTTTAAAAGGCGAGGTATGGGAAGCTATGTTGCTTTACGGACAAGTTGATAAGGAGTTTTTAGAAGATCCACTTGGGCAAGAAGCTAAATTTAGAAATGCTAAATTAAGTTATTACTTGGGCGAGTTTGATTGGGCCAGAGCTCAACTTGATGTGTTAAAAACTGCTACCACACAGCTTATTGCCAATAATGCCATTGAACTAAGTTTACAAATACAAGATAACACCATTGATAGCAACGAAGAGCCTATGCGTTGGTTTGCGCGTGCCGATTTGTTTTATTTTCAAAACAGATTAGCTGATGCATTGGTGGTATTAGATAGTATTAACTTAGTTTACCCTAAACACGAACTTGCTGATGATGTAGTTTTTAAACGTGCCGAAATTGCCATAAAACAAAAGAATTATACACTAGCTGCACAACTTTTTGAGCAAGTATATAACGAACATGGCAGTGGTATTTTGGGTGATAATGCCTTGTATACCTTGGCTCAGCTAAACGAAAGCAAGCTCAATAATTTAGAACAAGCCCGTAAGCAGTACGAACTTTTTATTGAAAAATATCCGGGTAGTTTTTTCTTAAATGATGTGCGCAAAAGCTATAGAGCATTGCGTGGAGATGTTATACCAGTTGAACAATAATTACGCATGCGCATTAATCAAACACATTTTATTTTATATGTAAGTAACCAAAGCCAAAGCAAAGATTTTTATACGGCATTACTTGGTTATGAGCCTTTGTTTAGCGTGCCCGGCATGACCGAGTTTTGGTTAACAGGCAATACAAAATTGGGGTTGATGCCTAATGATGGCATTGCCAAAATTATTACTCCAGCACTTCCACATCCGCAGCAAGCAAACGGCACACCGCGTTGCGAGTTGTATTGGTATGTTGATGATGTAACGCAAGCGTTTAACCATGCGTTGCAATGTGGGGCCACTTTAGTTAGTGCCATTGCCGAGCGCAATTGGGGCGATTTAGCCGGCTATGTTGCCGATGCCGATGGGCACGTAATTGCCTTTGCACAAAAGTTATAAATGGATTAAACACGCAATATAGGTGCACGTATTTACACTAAATTAGTTACTTTTCGGCCAAACTTTGTAGTGTTGGCAATCTCAAATATCATCAATAAAATTAAGCCAATTTTGGGCTATACTTTTTACCAGCTTTTATCAAGCTTGTGTAATTTAATACTGTCTGTTGCTGTTGTTAAAAAAATGGGTAGCGAACAGTGGGGTGATATTGTGCTGCTTCAATTGGCATATTATTTAATAACCACCATTACAGCATGGGGTAATAAAGATTATTTGTTGGTGCAATACAATGCATGGCCCAATAAAATAAGTAGTTTTTGGCAAAAATCGTTCATTACTCGTGGCCTATTTTTACTTATTCCGGCCGTGGTAATTTGTTTTTTATTAATGCCATCAAGCACATCAATGCACTTAATTATTTGGGTGGTTTGTCGCTTTGTTGCGCAATCGTTTGAAAGCATTGTTGTTTACTACAAACGTTATTTTTGGCCAGTGTTGGCCGAGTTTATTCCATTGGTTTTAACCTGCATATTTTGGTTTGATAATACAACAGAAGTATACCTCGATTCGGTTTTGTGGTTGCTTACTATTTCGCATGTAATTAGGGCCGCAGTGGTTATGATGTTTTATGCAAAGTTACTCCCCGGTATTTTTAATAATAGCGTACAATTGGAGCAGCTCACATCTTCGTTTTTCTTCGCGTTGCTTGCGTTTGCGGTGTTTCTTCAAGTTAAGTCTGATTTATACTGCATGAGCTATTTTGGCAATTCGTTACAGGTGGGCACTTATCAAATATTGGTAAGTTACCTTACTTTGTTTGCCGCTGTTCCAACATTTTTATTAATGCCATTTATGGCTAGTATTTATCAATTAAATAAAGCGGGGATATCAGCATTACATCAAAAAACAATATTAATGGGCCTTTTTTTAGCGCCCTTTTGCACCTTGGTTTTAATTCCAATTTTTAGCAATTTTTATCAACTGGCTTTTAGCTCGTGGGATTATATTTTGGCGGCACTTTATCTGCTTGTTCCGTATTTTTATACATTAAAAGTTTACATGCTTTACAAACAAGGCAAATCCAAAACGGTGTTGGTATTTAGCCTGCTTGCAGTGGCTGTAAATGTGGTTTTTTGTGCGGTATTAATTCCAATATTGGGCATAACTGGCGCCATGGTAGCCAATGTGTGCGCACAAGTTTTTATATACTTATTGTATCAGTTTAAATCAAAAAGTATTTTGGAGGGCATTGCACATGTATAACGCGTTAAAGTTTTTAATGCGCCTTGGGCTTAAACTTTATTTTAAAGCTATTGTGTCTTCGGGCCAAGGCAATGTGCCAAGTAAAGGTCCGGTGTTGTTGGTGTCAAATCATCCCAATGCATTTGTTGATGCTTTAGTTGTGGCTGTAAACCTAAAACGGCCCATGTATTTTTTGGCACGAGGCGATGTGTTTAATAACCCAATTTTAGCCCGCATATTCCGCTTTTTTAATATGCTGCCAATTTACCGGGTATCGGAAGGAAAAGAGAATTTAGGGAAAAACTTTGATACGTTTGATGCCGTTGAGCAAGCCTTATCCGGTGGCCATGTGGTATTAATTTTTGGTGAAGGACTTTGCAAAAATAACTGGGATTTAAGGCCACAGCGTAAAGGCGCAGCCCGCATTATACAACGCGCTTGGCAAAGTAAAACCTTATCAAACCAAACGGTAGTTGTGCCTATTGGTTTAACTTACGAACATTTTATTGGTGCAGGTAAAATGGCTATGGTAAATTATGGCATACCCTTTAATAAGCAGCACATAAATGCGGAAATAAACACCGCTGGTTTTGTGACCGAGTTTAATCAAAACATACACAATCAAACCGAAAAGTTGGCCTATGTAAATGTGCAATTACAACAACATACAGCAGCGCATATTGCCTTCAGAAAGCATTGGCAGTTTGCAGGTAAAAAAGGCTCTGTAGCGTATTTGCATCAACCCCACAAAACCACGCAACCTATAAGTAGGCTGCCTTTTATTGGGTTTGATTTTGTGTTACTACCACTATACTGGCTTATAAGCATTGTGGCAAATGTTACCACCAAGGGTAGTGTTTTTTACGATTCAGTTTCACTTGGTCTTTTTGCTTTGTTGTGGCCCATTTATCTTTTACTGTTATTTTTTGGGGTGATTAATTTGCTGCAATAAATCATCTGCAAAGCATTGGGTTTAGTAGTAATTTTACACCAATAAATTTATTCAACCTACATTTAATTATGATTGATCAATTACACGAAACGGTAGCCTTTTTACAATCGGCAGGAATTAACAAACCTCAAGTTGGTATTGTATTAGGAACAGGCCTTGGCCACTTGGCCACGCATATTAAAGTTATTCGTGAGTTTTCGTACAGCAATATTCCATTCTTTCCGGTTTCAACGGTAGAGAGCCATGCGGGCAAATTAATTTATGGCACCATTGGCAATAAAACAGTTTTGGCTATGCAAGGTCGCTTTCATTATTATGAAGGTTACACCATGGAGCAAATCGTATTTCCAATACGTGTAATGAAGTTGTTGGGTATTGAGTGTTTGTTGCTATCAAACGCGGCTGGTTGTTTAAATACAGCTTGGCAAAAAGGAGATTTAATGTTGCTTGATGATCACATCAACATGCTTCCAAGTAATCCGCTAATTGGCAAAAACATTGCAGATTTAGGTCCTCGTTTTCCTGATATGAGCGCGCCATACTCGGCCGATTTAAATCAAAAAATACAACAAATTGCCTGGCATAAAGAAATTACGTTGCACAAAGGTGTTTATGTTTCGGTTATGGGGCCTATGCTCGAAACCCGTGCCGAGTATCGTTACTTACACCGTATTGGTGCCGATGCTGTAGGTATGAGTACCGTGCCCGAAGTAATTGCTGCTAACCACATGAGTTTACCTTGTGCCGCCATAAGTGTATTAACAGACGATTGTGATCCAGACGATTTACACCCAGTAAATATTGAACAAATTATTGCAGTTGCAGCACAAGCAGAAGTAAAGTTAAGCGAGTTATTTGTTGCCTTAATAGAGCAATTGTAGTAACCCCTTAAACTTTATTTTTTGGCGTAGTTGCCACAAAGTCTTTTAAATAAAAAGGCTCAAAGTAAGCTA
>CAZJHS010000011.1:0-54283 GCA_964545895.1 uncultured Chitinophaga sp.
CTTTTTTATGTATTTAAAATCCTATTTTCTTTCGTCCTTGTTCCACCACTCTGGCTTTTTCAAGTACTTCTGTTTTCAGGTTATCTTTATATGCTTGCAAGGCATCAGCTAGTTTTGGGTGACTAGTAGCTAAAATTTGTACAGCCAATAAGCCTGCATTTTTAGCATTATTAATAGCCACGGTAGCCACCGGAACCCCACCTGGCATTTGCACAATAGAAAGCAATGAATCCATGCCTTCTAATGATTTTAATTTTACCGGAACACCAATAACAGGTAAAGTAGTAATAGAAGCAACCATGCCTGGCAAATGAGCTGCCCCACCAGCACCTGCAATAATTACTTTTAACCCACGCTCGCGTGCTGTTTTAGCGTACTCGAACATGCGCTCTGGTGTGCGATGTGCGGATACTACTGTAATTTCATACTCCACATCAAACTGATCTAAAATTTTTGCAGCTTCTTGCATTACCTCTAGGTCGCTATCGCTACCCATTATTATACCTACTGTTTTCATATTAGTTATTTTACCTATGTTGTTTAATCAGCCACAAACTTAACAAGTTTACTCACTTGCTTGGCCTTTTCTTTGGCTTCGGCTAATGTTGGTGCAGTTACCGTTATATGTCCCATTTTACGCATGGGCTTACTTTCTTTTTTACCATATAAATGTACATAAACACCTTCAATAGCGCTAATCTCTTCAAATCCTTGTAATTTATACGTGCCGCTAAAATCATCAGCACCTAATAAATTCATCATCACACCCGGTTGTATTAACTCGGTGCTACCCAAAGGTAATCCCATTAAAATGCGCACCAACTGCTCAAACTGCGAAGTGTAGCAAGCCTCAATGGTATGATGGCCAGAGTTGTGCGGGCGAGGGGCAACCTCATTAACCAAAATTTGATGGTCGTGGGTTAAAAACATTTCAACCGCAAAAACGCCAACTCCGTTTAGTTTTTCAATAGTTTGTAGGGCAATATTTCGGGCTTCTTGTTCTTTTTGGGTTGATAAAGTAGCAGGGCAATCTAAAAAAGTAACCAAGTTGGCAATTGGGTCAAACTCCATTTCAACAACTGGCCATGTTTTGGTGTTGCCTTGTTTATCGCGGGCTACCATTACCGAAATTTCTTTTTCGCACGGAATAAATGCTTCAATTAAACTTGGTGTATTAAACGGAATATTGCTAGGATTGGCTAATACATCAGCCGTTTTAAATATGGTAACCCCTTTGCCATCATAACCATCTTTGCGGGTTTTGGCTACCAATTTCTCACCACCAAATTTATGTATAGCTGTTATCCACTCATCGGGTGTATTTACTAACGCAAACGGAGCAGTAGGTATAGCATGCGCATCAAAAAACTGCTTTTGTACACCTTTATCTTGAATTATTTGCAACACCTTAGGCGATGGAATTATTTCCTTTCCTTCGGCCTCTAGCTGTAAAAGAGTAGCCACATCTAAATGTTCAATTTCAAATGTAAGTACATCACTAATTGCAGATAATTGCCTGATAGCAGCACCATCAGTTAGTTTGCCAACAATATGTTTTTTGGCCAGTGCAGCACAAGAGCAATCGGCTGCATCTAAAATATTAAAATCGTTGTTTAAGCGAAGTGATTCTTCAATCATCATACGGCCAAGCTGACCGCCACCTATAATTCCGATGGTTTTGCGAAGTGGATTGGTATTTTTCACAGGGCAAAAATAAGTTTATACAGCACAGATGAAACAGATTTTTTGTACAGCGCCAGTAATTATTTATAACGTTAAAGTAGCTATTGGGCCTAAAACCTTTAAAAATATTAGTATTTGTATCAATGATTGTTCTATTTTTGCGGCCTGAAAAAAATTTAAAACAAACAAAATGAGCGGAAAATTAACGTTTACCATGATTAAGCCAGATGCAGTAGCAAACGGCAACACAGGCAAAATTATTGATCACATTATTGGCAAAGGATACAAAATTGTTGCGATGAAATATACTCGCTTAAGTGCTGAAAAAGCAGGTGAGTTTTATGCTGTACACAGCGAGCGCCCTTTCTTTAAAGATTTAGTAGATTTTATGATTTCGGGCCCAATTGTAGCTGCAGTATTAGAAAAAGATAACGCAGTTGCTGATTTCCGTGAGGTAATTGGTGCTACAGATCCTTCAAAAGCTGAAGCAGGAACAATCCGTAACTTATACGCTAAATCAATTGATGCAAACGCTATACACGGTAGTGATAGTGATGAGAACGCTGCTATCGAAGCTGCTTTCTTCTTTAATGCTTTCGAAAGACTTTAGTTCAAACTATTATGCTAAAAAAAATCCCGCACCGATTTATCGGTGCGGGATTTTTTATTTAACCATGTTTAAATATCTATCAAAAATGATTTTAAACCATGCCGTATACTTATTTGGATTAACATGCATATCTGTTTTAACTTCTTCCAAACTCATCCATTTATAGCAATTTGCTTCTGCAAAGTTTAACAAAGGATTTGCGTTATATGTACCAGTATATATAAAATCTAATTCGTGTTCGGTTAAGCCATTTTCAAATTCGGCTTTATACACAAAACTAAATTTTTCTGTTAGCTCGCAATCAAAACCCATTTCCTCTTGTAATCTTCGGTGGGCAGCATCAAGTGTTAATTCTCCGGGTTTTGGGTGGCTGCAGCAGGTATTTGTCCAAAGGCCACCGCTGTGGTATTTATGTAAAGCACGTTGTTGCAATAAAAGTTGGCCTTCGTTATTAAAAATAAATATGCTAAAAGCGCGGTGCAACAAGCCTTTTACGTGAGCCTCCTGTTTATCCATTACACCAACTTCTTGGTTGTTTTCATTAACTAAAACAACACATTCAGCGGTATCTTGTTGTGGTAATATTGGTGTCATTGTGTATGGATAACGGTTTAACTAATGTACTATTTTTTTGCAGCTAAATAAGCTGTTATTCGTGTTTTTAAATCTTGGTCTTTTATTGCAGTTACTTGCGTAACCAAAAATAATCTATCCGTTTTAAGGGCACTTTTATATCCTAAAAACGAAGGAATATTGGTTTGAATCATGTAACGTATAAAGCGCAACTCAACCTCATCGGGGTATTTATTTAATAAAGCTTCTAGTTTGATTTTACCTTGCTCGAAATACGCATATTTTTTGTAAGGATTAAACACAAATTTGGCTCTTGTAATAATGGCAGCAGCTACATAACCTTGCTCAATTAAATCTGAACTTGTTTCATAGTTTTTACAAAGCTTAATGGCTTCGGTTTCGTTGTAAATGGCCTTATCAAAAAAAGCCCTAACCTCGGTAGGGTTGGCCGCTAAGGTTGTATTTGTTAGCCAAAATAAAGCTAATATAACTCCACTTAATTTCATTACAACATATTAAAACTGTGGCGCAAATACGATCCAAAAAACAAGGCATATTTTTGATTGTCGGGAATTCTAATTCTTTCTTCTTGAATGCGTGTGGCCGATAGTCGTTTTATTTTTTTAAACAATTGGAAGTAATAAATGTAAGCCACATAAACTCCAAACCTAGCATCTTTGGGTAATTGAATAATGCCTTCGTAGCCTGCTCTAAAATCTTTTAAAATATCTGCTTCGATTTGTTTTTTGGTTTCTTCATTAAAAGGTTGGTGCATTAGTTCAGGAAAATACATGCGTCCTAGTTCATTTACATCAGCTTTAAAATCACGCAAAAAATTAATTTTCTGAAAAGCTGACCCAAGCTTCATAGCGCTATTTTTTAGCTTGTTGTAATTTGCTTCATCTCCTTCAACAAATACCTTTAAACACATAAGTCCAACTACCTCTGCCGAACCTAAAATATATTCTTCGTATCCTTTTTGGTCGTAGGTATGCTCGGTTAAATCCATTTCCATGCTGCGCAAAAAAGTATCAATAAGCCAAGTATCAATTTGGTATTGATGTACTACTTGTTGGAAATTATTTAGCACAGGATTTAAACTTATTTTTTGTTCAATAGCCTTGTAAGTGTCGGCTTTAAATTGCGCAAAAAGCTCTTGTTTGTTATAGTCATGAAAACTGTCTACAATCTCATCAGCAAAACGAACAAAGCCATAAATGGCATAAATAGGGTTGTGAAATTTGTTTGCCAAAAACTTTACACCAAGCGAAAAAGAGGTGCTATAGGTGTTGGTAACCATTTTACTGGTACGCACTGAAATGTCGTCAAATAAGGTTTTCATCGTGTGCAGTTAATTGGTTTTAAATTCTTTATTTATTAGGGTAGCAGCTACATTGCCGCTTATTATACTCGGTGGTAAACCGGGGCCTGGCACAGTAAGTTGGCCAGCGTAATACAAGTTTTTAAGCTTTTTACTTTTTATGCTTGGTTTTAAAATAGCAGTTTGGCTTAGTGTATTTGCTAGGCCGTAAGCATTACCTTTAAATGCATGGTAATCGGTAACAAAATTGCTAAAAGCATAACTTTGTTTGTATACAATATGTTTACTAATTGGGGTTTTGGTATGATGCTCTAACCGTTTAATAATTTGGTTGAAATATTTTTCGCGCGTGGCTTCATCATCAATCAATCCTGGTGCAACTGGTATAAGTAGAAATAAATTCTCTGAGCCAATCGGTGCAACTCCATCATCAGTTTTGCTTGGTGCCGAAACATAAAACAAAGGGTCGGTTGGCCATTGCGGTTCGGTATATATTTGATGTGCGTGTTGGGTAAAATCAGCATCAAAAAATAAGTTATGATGCTGCAAATTATCAATACGCTTATTTACACCAACGTAATAAAGCAAACACGATGGCGCTAATTTTCGGCTATTCCAATACTTCTCGGTGTAGGTTCTATCTTTTGGTGCTAATAATTTTTGTTCAATATGATGGTAATCTCCTGCACCTACCACAACATCGGCTTGGTAACTTTGAGTTGATGTAACCACTTCATTAACCAAACCATTTTGGCTTTTAATACTTAATACCTCTTCATTTAATTTTATAACTACTCCTTGCTCTTGGGCAATTTTTGCAAACGCTTCAATAATTTTATGCATGCCGCCCATCGGATACCAAGTACCTAGGCTCATGTCGGCATAATTCATTAAACTGTAAAGTGCTGGTGTATCTTTTGATAGGGCTCCTAAAAACAGAATAGGGAACTCCAACAACTCAATTAAAAACGGATTGGTTACAAAACTGCGTACATGTTTTTTAATACTGGTAAATACATCCATTTTTACCAATCCATTAAGCAAACGCATATCAGCAAATTCAAGTAAACTAATGCTGGGTTTATAAACCAAATCATTAATTCCTACTTGATACTTGTACTCGGCCTCTTTTAAAAATTTGCGAAGTTTTAAAGCACTGCCCTTTTCGTAGCGTTCAAAAAGTTGTTCTAGTTCCTGCATGTTTGCAGGTATGGTTACTGCATTCCCTGCTTTATCAAAAACCTGATAGCTCGGGTCTAATCTTTTAAGGTTGTAAAAATCGGAGGTAGTATGGCCAAAGTCCGCATAAAATTTTTCAAAAACATCGGGCATCCAATACCAACTTGGGCCCATATCAAACATAAAACCCTCGGCACTGAATACACGAGCGCGACCGCCAGCTTGGCTATTTTTTTCTAAAATAGTTACCTCAAAACCATATTTAGCCAAATAACTAGCTGTACTTAAGCCTGCTACACCTGCTCCAATTACTATTGCCGACTTTTTACTCATGTATTGTTTAATGCTTTTTATAAATCCTTCAACAAACTAAAGTGCTAATTGTTTAACTAGGGTAAACAATTTTTTCAGAATACTAATCTTGATTTCTATTCAATGATATGTCATGATTTAATTAAACAAGCATTAATTAAAACTTAAGTTTTTTAAAAGCGTATTAGAGAGAATTATAATAAAATAACTTGCAGTTGAATTTTAATAAAACAACATGAAATTGATTTACAAACTAACCTTAAGTATTTTAAGTGCACTATTTGCTTTTCAGGCTCAAGCACAAATGCTTGTTGAGGATTTTAATTACACCGCAGGCGATTCTATTGCCACACCATCCTTATCAAAAGGTTGGGGAATTATTCCTACTGTTACCTATGTCAATTATTTTAAATCCACAAACTCTGGGCTAACTTACAGTGGTTACAGAGGAAGCGGAATAGGGAACGCTACAACTGTTGATACTGCTGGTCAAGATATGTATCGATATACTTCACCCGACAGTGTTACCTCTGGTGCATTGTATAGTGCATTTATGATAAACGTAGTAAAAGCTACAACCGCAGGCGATTATTTTTATGCCCTTTCATCAAAAACTAATATTACCGGATATACTGGTCGTTTGTTCATCAAACTAAGTTCTACCGGTTACTATAAAATTGGTATTTCAAAAGGAACTGTAGGTGCAGCAGAAGCTGTAACTTATAGTGCTGATACATTTGCTTTTAATACGACTTATTTAACATTAGTAAAGTATCAATTTAATGCAGGCTCAACAACAAACGATTCGGTAAAAGTATTTGTGTTTGCCAATGGATTTAGTAAAACAGAACCAGCACAAGCTACTGTGCAAAACCTTGGTGCAGTAGGCAATGGTAATAATGATGCTACTAATTTAGGTGTTGTATGTTTGCGTCAAGGAACTGCTGCTAATGCTCCTCGCTTAAGGTTTGACGGCCTAACAGTTGATAATAGTTGGGAGGGTGCTTTAGGATTGTTAAAACCAGTATCAAATTTAACTTTTACCAATACAGGTACAGCAAGTGCTACCATTGCTTGGAATAAACCAAGTAATTATGTTGATTCAGCCCAAACAACATTAGTTTTTGTTAAGCAGGCTTCAGCAATCACGGCTGGCAATCCTACACAAAGTGTAAATAACTATACTGCCGATACTAACTTTACTTCAGCAAGTTCATCATCATTTCAGTTTGATGCTGCTGCAAAATGCGTATATAAAGGTGATGGTAATAATGTAAACATTGGTAACTTAAACAGTGGTACCATGTATTACGTTACTACATTTATTGTGCGCGATTTAGATACTGTTTATACGCTTGGCATAAATGCATTTGGTGCTACACAAAGTATAATTGTTCCTCCTGCTGCATTAAATAATATTGCTGTAAGTGCTGCTCCAATTACATCAACCCAAATGGGCTTTACTTGGCAAAAAGGCAATTATGTAGATAGCACAAGTACTATTTTAGTGTATGTAAAAAAATCTTCAGCACTAAACGTAGGTTTACCAAATTACAATGTATTAAATATAAATGCTGATAGTAATTGGACTAGTGCAAGTAGATATGCCAATGATACGGCTGCAAGATGCGTATACAAAGGCGATGGCGATGGTGTATATGTTAGTGGTTTAGATCCCAATGCAACTTATTATGCTTATGCATTTGTGGTTCGTAACGAAGACTCTGCTTGGTCGGCACCGGTTAGTGTGAGCAAAGCAACAAAATCAGCGCCATCATTACCAATTACTTTATTAGCAGGCGCAAGCAGTTTATATACGGCTGCAAATATTACTTGGGTTTTACCTGCGGGTTATAGCACAGCAAACTCAACAGTGGTGGTTTTTGCTAAAGCTGATGCTGCGATTAATAACGGTATCCCTACAATCGCGGTAAGCAAATACACTGCTAACGCTATTTTAGGTGCAGGTTCAAAATTTGAAAACGATACTTTAGCTACCTGTATTTATAATGGCGATTTAGCCACTGTAGCTTTACGTGGTTTGCTAAATACTAAAACATATTATTTAACAGCTTATGTGGTTAACTCAACAGATTCTGTTTACTCTGTTGCAGCAAACGCATCATTCACACATAATTTTGCTAAGCCCGTTGCAGTGCATAATGTAACCTTTACAGGCTTAACAGCAGCCACTGCTCGTATTGCTTGGGTTAAAGATTCTACTTATGCTAATACTAAGTACTCTACTTTGGTATTTGTAAAAGCGGGATCTGCTATTATTGATAGCATTCCAACCAGAACAGCTACATCATATTTTGCAAACACTACTTTGGGAATTGGTACTAAGTATCAGTTTGATAATAATGCATCGTGTGTGTATAAAGCTGATAGCAACTTTGTAAACGTTAGTGGCTTAGTAAATACAAGTACTTATTACGTTAGTGTGTGGGTAATTGAAGATACTGATTCGGTTTATTCAGAAGTAGCTAAAACCTCTGGTGTTACTCAACCACCACCGGCATTATCTGCAATTGCTGATATCAATGCTATTAATCAAACTACAGGTAACCCCGATTCGCTAAATAAATACGTTCGTTTAACAGGTATTGTTTATGGTTTTAACCAACGTACAAATGGTTTAACTTTTATGATGCGCGATAACACTGGAGGTATAACAGTATCAAGCAACACAAGAAATTTTGGTTATACAGTAACCGAAGGAGATAGTATTGTTATACAAGGTATCATTTCAAGCAATCGTGGTTTGTTGCAAGTATCAACCATAGATACCGTAATATTAGTTGCATCAGGCAAACGCATTAAGCAACCTCGCATGGTTAGCACGTTAAACGAATCAACAGAAAATGATTTAGTGAAAATAGAGAATGTAAGTTTTGTTACTACACCTACAGGTACAACTTGGCCTGGTGCATCACAAACTATACGCGTGGTAAAAAACGGAACAACAGATACTTTAAACTTAAGATACATTGCCACAAGTGCTTTATCGGGCACACCACTTCCAACCACAAATGCATTTACCATTATAGGTATGGGCGGGCAAATTAGCTCAAGCACAGTTGCTCCATTTCTGTTTGATGGATACAATGTAATACCAAGAGTTGTTGAAGATATTATTGAGTACGATACCCTTGCTAAATTTAATTTAAGTAATCCAAGCAATAATGCTTCGGTTAGTTTGGTTGATACCGTAGCGGGTACAATTAATTTTACTTGGCAAAGAGCAGTAGAATTACCAATAGTTGCTCCTGCAACTTATACTTGGATGTTTGATACTGTTGGAGGTAATTTTATCAATCCAATTTTTACGATAAATACAACTGTACACGATACATTTATTAATGTACCACAAAAAACTTTTGCGCAATTGTTATTGCAAAAAGGAGTTAGCTTAGGTAATAGTTATTATGGTACTTGGCGAGTTAAAGCTTCAACCAGTGGTTTTACCAAAGAGGCAGTTCAAGCATTTAATGTGCAGTTGGTAAACAGCATTAATACAGGTATATCAAATGTAGCTACAGTGGATTTTGATGTATATCCTAATCCGGCAAACGAAGTTGTTACCATTAGTACCAAGGAAAGCACGTTTATGGTAAATATTATCGATGCAATTGGTCGCGAGGTGTTAACTCATCAATCATTAAATGCACAAACCACCATAAACACTCAAGGCTTAAAAGCAGGTGTATATTGGTTAAAAGTGCAAACCAATACAGGCTTTAGTGTTAAAAAGCTAGTTATTCAATAACAGGAATTTAACCATAATCAAAGCGTCATAGCATTAGCTATGGCGCTTTTTTTATTAATTATTTTTTAAGGTTAAGGTTTAATTGCTTAATTCGTACTTTAAATGGAAGTAATAGTAGTAGGATCGGGAATTGCTGGATTAGCCACAGCTGTTAGGTTAGCTGTTGCAGGCCATCAAGTTAAAGTATTTGAAGCCAATAGCTACCCAGGTGGTAAACTATCGGAAGTAAATATTAATGGGTTTCGCTTTGATGCAGGACCTTCTTTATTTACCATGCCCAATTTAGTAACAGAATTGTTTGAGCTGGCTGGTAAAGACCCCAAGCAAAATTTTGATTACATTAAACTTGAAAAGCTTTGTAATTATTTTTACGAAGATGGAACCCGCTTTACTGCATACGCAGATAAGGATCGTTTTGATGAAGAATTGTTTGAGCAGCTAAACATTAAAGATACTAAGCCCGTATTTAAATACTTGGATAAAGCGGCACAAAAATATAAAATTGCCTATCCCATTTTTGTTGAAAAATCATTACACAAAGCAAGCACCTATTTGAGTTTTAAAACGCTGATTTCTGCTTTGCAGCTATCTAAGTTAGAGCTTAATAAATCGCTTAATCAAATTCACGAAAAATCATTTAGTGGCCACCCTAAGTTGGTACAATACTTTAACCGGTTTGCCACATACAATGGCAGTAGCCCTTTTCGTGCACCAGGGGTGTTTAGCATGATTCCGCATTTAGAGCATAATTTGGGAGCGTACTTTCCTAAAAAAGGTATGCACCATATTACCCAAAGTATATACACATTGGCTAAGGAGTTGGGTGTGCAATTTTATTTTAATAGCCCAGTTTCTCGCATTTTGGTTGAAGGAAAAGAAGGTAAAAAGAAGATAAAAGGTATTGCTTGTGGCACCGAGCAGCATTTGGCTGATATTGTGGTGAGCAATGCAGATATTCATGCTACCTACAAAAAGTTATTGCCTCGCGAAAATCATCCTACCGATATTTTAAATAAAGAGAAGTCATCTTCAGCACTTATTTTTTATTGGGGCATGAACAAGAGTTTTCCGGAACTGGACTTACATAACATATTTTTTAGCACCGATGCTAAAACAGAATTTAAGCATATTTTCTCGTACCACACAGTTTACTACGATCCAACGGTATACGTAAATATTACCAGTAAATACAAGCCAGATGATGCACCTGCAGGTTGCGAAAATTGGTTTGTAATGATTAATGTGCCTTACAATAGTCAACAAATGTGGGATGTAGCTGCGGCCGATACCAAACGCAATATCATTACTAAACTAAACCGTATTTTAAAAACCAATATCGAACCTCATATTGTTGCCGAACAAATTTTAGATCCATTATTAATCGAATCAAAAACATCTTCCGAGTCTGGTTCGTTATACGGTACAGCAAGCAACAGTAAATTAGCCGCATTTTATAGGCACAAAAACTTTAGTAGCGATATTAACGGACTTTATTTTTGTGGTGGTAGTGTGCACCCAGGAGGTGGAATTCCATTGTGTTTAAATAGTGCTAAAATTGTGGCTGGGCTAATAAAACCCAACAAATAAATGAATTTAAACAAGCAACTTGTAGCCATTGTAATATTGGCTATTTTGTACACGGTAGGTATTGTAGGCACTCTTTTTTATAGCGACTCTTTATTGGCATTAACTCCAATTAACTTACTAGTTGGTGCTGCTTTAGTTTTTTTGAATCACAAATCACTAAACACCAATTTTGTAATTTATACTTTGGTGATTTTTATAGCAGGTTTTTTAGTAGAACTGCTTGGCATAAACACCGGAAAAATTTTCGGACAGTATTTTTACGGCAATAACTTAGGGGTTATGTTGTGGGATGTACCGCTTGTTATTGGCTTAAATTGGTTGGTGTTAAGCTATGCAACCATGTGTTTGGTTCAGCCTTTATCTGTTAAGATTTCGGTAAAATGGCAGCCATTTGTTTTAGCATTTATATCGGCATTGGGCATGGTTATGGTTGATGCGTTAATTGAGCCACTTTGCCAAAGGTTGGATTTTTGGTATTGGCGAGGTAGCATTGCTCCGTTAGAAAACTATACGGCTTGGTTTATGTTTTCGTTTGCCTTTAATTTTTTAGGATTTAAGCTTAATGTGGCCGAAAACAATCAAGTGGCTAAGGCTATTTTATTAGCTCAAGTTGTGTTCTTTACATCATTAAATATTTGGCTTGTTTAATGATTTTTAAACACCATTAAAACAAAAATCAAACAAAAGCATTTATACTAATATGATTTGGAATGTAACTATAGTATTAGTAACCTTTATTTTTATGGAGTTTGTGGCTTGGTTTACGCACAAATTCGTGATGCATGGTTTTTTGTGGTACCTACATAAAGATCATCATCAAGTGGAGCCAGGTTTTTTTGAAAAAAACGATGCTTTCTTTTTAATATTTGCTGTGCCAAGCGCGCTTTGCTACATTTTTGGTTTGATGGCTGGTGGCGATTTTAGGTTGTACATTGGTATTGGTATTTCGTTATATGGTTTAGGTTATTTTTTCGTACACGAAATAGTAATACACCAGCGTTTTAAATTATTTACTCATTGGAATAATAGGTATGTTCGTGCAATCAGGCGAGCGCATAAAATCCACCACAAACACTTAGGTAAATATCAAGGTGAAAATTTTGGGATGTTGATTGTGCCACTCAAATATTGGAAAGATCCAAATACTTCAAAATAATTAAACATGACACTTTACGCTTGGCTTATGTTGGCCTCAATAGCAGGCCCGCTTGCTTTAAGCTTTGATAAAAAAGTAGCTTTTTATAAAAGTTGGCCCTATTTATTTGCAGGTATAGCGGTTAATGCCACCTTATTTATTTTGTGGGATGGATGGTTTGCCCGCACTGGAGTCTGGGGCTTTAATAATACCTATGTCTGGCCAATACGTTTTAACGATTTACCCATTGAGGAGTGGAGTTTTTTTGTAGTTGTACCTTATGCAAGTGTGTTTATTTACGCTTGTTTAAAGGCTTATTTGCCTAACGAACCTTTTAAAAATACAAAGCATAACATTACGCTATTTTTTATGATGCTTACCTTTGTGTTAGCACTTTTTAATGGCGCAAAAACATATACATTTTACAATTGCTTAATTGCATCTGTATTACTGTTGGTTCATTATTTATTTATAAAAAGCACTTGGATGGGCTACTTTTGGTTGGCCTTTTTAGTTCATTTAGTTCCGTTTTTTATTATTAACGGAGTGCTTACAGGTGCTGTAACAGCCGAGCCTGTGGTTTGGTATGATCCAACAAAAATATTGGGCATCAGGTTATACACCATTCCTGTTGAGGATACGATTTATGCCTTAACATGTTTGCTGCTACCCATTACAATAATGGAATGGCTGCAGGCTAAAATTGCAAATAAATAGGTAATACTGGTGTTGCTGTTTTAAACTGAATTAACACCACAATAAGTAATGTAAATGCAGTAACATAAACCCAAGTGGGCAAGTTGCTAAAGCGCTCAATTTTTGTGTTTATCCAATTATCGGCAATGGCATGTATGGCAAAACCAAACAACATCATTGCAATTACAGGTTTGTATAATTTAACTACTGCAGTTAATAAATGCAGGTTAAAATTATCAGTTATCTGATGAATCATTTCAAAGGCTATATTAAAGCTATCGGCCTTAAAAAATATCCAGCAAAAACATACAAAATGAAAGGTAATGAATACGCCTAACCAACGTTGTATACGCTTAGGTATAAAGTTAAAAGCATTGCTCCAATAAGTAAATCGTAGTTTATCAATGGCCAAAGCCGCACCATGTAAAGCTCCCCAAACCACAAAGGTAAAGTTAGCACCATGCCACAATCCGCCAATAAGCATGGTTAAAAATAAATTTACATACTGACGGGTTTTTCCTTTTCTGTTTCCGCCTAAAGGTATATAAAGATAATCGCGCAACCAGCTGCTTAAGCTCATGTGCCAACGTCTCCAAAACTCTGTAACACTACTACTTTGGTATGGCGATAAAAAGTTAATATTAATATCAAAACCCAGCCATTTACCCATACCAATAGCCATATCGCTATAGCCACTAAAATCGCAATAAATAACTAGTGCATATCCATAAACAGCAAGCAAGCATTCTAAACCACTGTAGCGCATGGGTGCATCAAACACCTGTTGTACAAAGTTTACATAAATGTAATCGCTAATAATTACCTTTTTTATTAAGCCGGCCGCAATTAAATAAGCACCTTTCGCTAATGCGGTATTGGTAACTAAATAAGGTTTGTGTATTTGAGGTATAAAATCGGCAGCACGTACAATGGGTCCCATTACTAGTTTTGGGAAAAACGAAAGAAAGAAAAGGTAATCCCAAAAACTGCGTACAGGTTTAAAATCGCCTTTGTAAACATCAATTGTGTAACTAATATTTTCGAAGGTGTAAAACGAAATACCAATAGGTAAAAGTAACCCCAACGGACTAATTTGTGTAAATCCTAAATCGGTGCTAATGCCAATAAAAAAATCGGTGTATTTAAAGTAAAACAGCAGGCCAAGGTTTATTACAATACTAAAAGTTAAAAGCGCTTTGCGGTAATATCCATTTACTGTTTTATAAATTAGGTTTGATAACGTAAAATCTACCGAAGCTGCAATAAGTACCAATGCCACATAGTATCCGCAAGCCTTATAAAAAAAGTATAGCGAGAACAACGTAAATACGATAGTACGCAGTTTGGTTTTTTTATGAAGCAGTAAATAAGCACCCATAAAAGCCAACAAGAAATACAGAAAGAAACCTGTATTAAATAAAATGGGCTCATCGGGGTTGTAAGCCAATTGGCTTAGCATATTTGAAAAAAAAGCCAACATTATGGATTAATCAATAATTGCATCAAAGCATCATAAAATAACTGACCTTGTAACTCGTACCCACCTTTGCTAAAGTGAATATGATCGCGCGCTGCGTAGCCCGTTTTCACCCATTCTTTCATGCTTCCTTCGCCACCCATTGCTGTAAATAAATCCCACACCATAATTTTATTGGCGTTGCAATAAGCAAGCATAATATCTTTTTGCTCGATAAGTTTTTTATTGGTTTTGTAGGTAGTTATGCGTTTGGTTCGCCATTTACCTTTAACTTTTTTACGCACCGTGGCGGTATGTTTTAACGCGTTATCGGCCGGTGTGGTAAATATAATTTTTGCTTGATTGGCAGCTTGGCGTGTATTTAAATAAAACTGGTGCATGTTGTATACAAACGAATCGTTTGTGATTTCACTAACACTCTCGTTGGTACCAAGTGAAATAATAATTAAGTCGGGCTCTAAAGCACTAAGTTGATCAAAAAATAGGGTAGAGTTATTGTAGTTAGCAAACGTTGCTCCGTTAGCACCAATGGTATGATAAAGCACACCCGGTTTGCCATTGTTTACTATCACTCCATTTAAAACAGTAAAGCCATTTGCATTAATTGTAAAATCAGCGCCAACTTCATTTTTATAACTTGCAATAGTATAGTTAGCAGTAGTTTGTATAGTGTAGTTATCTGCGTTATTATCGTTGTTTACTTTTAGTGCGTTTGTATTTTGGGCTGTGTAAAGTAAACTCACAAATTGGGTTGATGTATCTTTTTTTAGGTTAAAAGTAATATCAGCACCAGTAGGTAAAATGGCGTTATAGGCTGCTATACCTACATTGCACATGCTTTTACATTTTACTATTTTGTTTGAAGTAAGTGGCTGCGAACTTAAGCTTGAGTAAGATTTTGGTCCGTTTGTATTAATTTGTTTGTAAGGAAAAACTAAACCAACTCCAGCATTGCCAAAGTGCGCCTGAAGTAATTCGCGAATTTTTCCGCTAAAAAAATCAGCTTGTATGTGCGAATCGCCAATATGTACAACTTTAAAAACCTTGGTACTTGTGCTTATTGCAAAAGCTTGTGCACCTTGTATTACCGACTCATTTCCTGCTACATTTGGTTGAGCCCAAGCTAAAGCTGTGGTAAGTATAAAGCTAATTATTAGGATACTTTTTCTCATATTCATTTAAAATGGCGTTGCCAATTAATCGTCCAATTTTTGCCGAACCACTTTGGTTAAAGTGGGTATAATCGCTACCCGCTAATATAGGTTTTTTCTCGGCCCAAGTTTTCATGCTATTGTAGCCACCCATGGCTTCGTATAGGTTAAAAAATGCGCAATTTAATTTTAGCGCTACGTTTTGTTGTGCCTTAAGCAATGCTTCTACACCACTTCCAGTTTTAAATTCGCCATCAATTTTAAAGGCCTTATCGGCAGTGCTTATAATTAAAAAACTGGTATGCGGAAAAGCCTTTTTAAGGTGTTTTATGCTTTTTTCTAATTGCTTTTGGTAGTAGTTAAAACTGGTAATACTATCGTTGTAAAGCAGGTTTGGTCCGTAGTGTAGCACAATTAAATCATAATGTCTAAGCGAGTCTATTTGTGCTAGCATTTTTGAATTCAATCGGGTAACCTCTGTACCACTTGTTCCCCTAAACGAGAAATTATCTAACACCACACCATATTTACTTTCGGAGCTAAAGCCAAAAATAGGTGCAGTGCTTGGGTTAAATACCAACGAAGCTTTATTTAGGTTGCTATCATTACTTAAACGGGCAATATTAAATCGTTTACTACCCATTACTTTCATAGGTTCATTATTAAAAGTAAACACCAACTCTTGGTTGTTACTATTGCCATACAACAAGCTTAAATTATACAACGATGATAGGTGTTTTCCTCCGCCTGGTTTAATAGTAACTGTGGCATTATCTTTTGCAAAAAAGGTATGTCCACTAAAACCAATCATTAATTTTTCTTTGTTGTTGATGTAGTTTATATCGTCCCAGTTTTCGTTAGCAGTAACACGTACCGTTTGCCTAAAATGTGCTACCACGCTGGTAATAGGAATAAACCCAACACCATTGCCGCCAAATTTATTTTGCAAAATACTGCGTATAGTTTGGGTAATTAAATCGCCTTCAATCATGCTATCGCCAAAATAGCCAATGCGTACTTTTTTGTTTTTTGATTTGGCTTGTAAGTGCAGAGCATGCATAAAATTGGCTAAGCCTTGATTTTCATCAGCTGTATCGTTTATTTCAATAGCTACATCATTGCGAATAAGTTTGGCAACAGCAGCATTTGCAGCAATGGTATCTTTAACAAGATTTTTAAGCGGAGCGGTGTTTTTACTTTTATAGGTTGATGCGTGCTTGCGCGTTTCTTTTACAGTAAGGTCGGCTGTAATATTAACCGGATTTAAAGAAAGTGCTTTCCAAAACGACTTAGGAAATATCAAACTAATTAGAAACAACGCTAAAAAGGTGTAGCCAACAATAAAAAAAGGTTTGTTATGGTTGCTGTTGGTTTGCATTATTAGGATGTAGCGCTACTAAATTATATTTTTTAATGGTTGTTCTTATTTTTGATTTCCAGGCTTTTGGCGAGCCACTGTAGCCACTTTTAGCCATTGCATTTAGCCATGCATTATAATTAAAATTACCCTTTAATTGGGCATAATATTTTCGTCTTTTTACGTAGGCACAAAAATCAACAAAACTAAGCGAATCTGTTTCGTAAAATTTAAAACGCGATTTAAAACCATTGTAGTTTTGATAGTGCTTAGAGGCTTTAATACCAAAGTGATTGTGTAAGTTTTTACAAACTTGGCTTGTACCAGCGCCACTCTCAACCAAGGCTATTCCCATAATTAGTTCGGCTGGTATGCCAAAGCTATCGCTAAGGGCAATTACCGTTTGTTGGTATTGCTTAACATATGCTAAAGGCTGTGCAGCTAACCTCGCGCTTGCAAGTGTAAGTGCAACAGTAATAAGCACATGTTTAAATGCATAGTGAAATAAAGCCATATACGAATATAAGCATGGCTTAGGAGGTAAACAAAAGGGGCCGCAAGCAAAGCTTGCGGCCCCTTTTAAAATATGCTATAAAAAATTAAGCGCCTACTAATGCTTTGTAAGCATCAGCAGATAATAAACCGCTCACTTCCTCTTGGCTAACGCCAGTCATTTTAATCATCCAACCTTGTCCGTAAGCATCGCTGTTTACTAACTCAGGAGCGCTATCTAAAGCACCGTTAAACTCAGCAACTGTTCCGCTTAATGGAGCAAATAAATCAGAAACAGTTTTAACTGCTTCTACCGTACCAAAAACTTCGTGTTGAGCAACCGTGTTACCAACCGTGTTGATATCAACATAAACAATATCGCCTAACTCATGTTGAGCAAAATCTGTAATACCTACAAATGCAGTATCACCTTCCATACGAACCCACTCGTGGTCTTTTGTGTACAATAAATTATCAGGAAAA
The DNA here is from genome assembly GCA_964545895.1 of uncultured Chitinophaga sp. Lineage (GTDB taxonomy): Bacteria > Bacteroidota > Bacteroidia > UKL13-3 > UKL13-3 > UBA6183. The sequence goes on from CAZJHS010000011.1 coordinate 17,826, forward strand.
TTCATAACTAATGTGGTTGTTAATTTTGCAGCCAAATTAAGATTTGCAGGGCAATAAAAAAATATATTGGAATAAAACTTTTATCAAGCCCAGCAACCTTGTATTGATGCCTTCATGTTAAATTGTGGTATTGGTGTTATATTGCGCCAATGAGCGGAAAATTATACTTAGTACCAACACCAATAGGTAATTTGGAGGATATTACCCTCCGGGCTTTACGTATTTTAAAAGAGGTTGATGCTATTTTGGCCGAGGATACGCGCCAAAGTATTAAGTTGCTTAAGCATTATCAAATAGAGAAGCAGTTAATGCCTTACCACATGCACAACGAGCACCGTGAGCTTAACCGATTTATTGATATGCTGCAAAGTGGTAAAAATTTAGCTTTAATTAGTGATGCCGGTACGCCTGCCATTAGCGATCCTGGATTTTTGATTGTACGTGAGTGTATACGCCAACAAGTTCCGGTTGATTGTTTGCCAGGTGCAACGGCTTTTGTGCCAGCTTTGGTAAAAAGTGGCTTGCCTGCCAATAGTTTTTGTTTTGAAGGTTTTTTACCCGATAAAAAAGGCCGTCAAACCAAAATTAAACAATTGGCTACCGAAGAGCGCACCGTTATTTTATATGAAGCACCACATAGGTTGGTAAAATGCTTAAACCAATTGAAAGAGTTTTTTGGTGGCGAAAGGCAAGCTTCTGTATCGCGCGAGCTAACTAAAATGTTTGAAGAAACCGTTAATGGCAGCATTGATGAGCTTATTGCGCATTTTGAAGCAAAAGCACCCAAAGGAGAAATTGTATTGGTAATAAAAGGTTTAGAATCTTAGTTGTTAAACAAATCTTTCATGGTGTTAAGCTTACGTTGAGTTTCACTCCATTCCTTCTCTGCATCGCTGTTGGCTGTTATACCTGCACCTGCATACAATAATGCATGGCTGATAAACAATTCGGCACAACGTAAATTTACATAAAGGTTTAGACTTGTATCAGGTAATTGCATGCCCACAAATCCGCTGTAAAATCTACGTTCCATTTTTTCGTTTTGCGAAATATATAAACTCGCTTCAAACTGTGGTAGCCCACATACAGCAGGAGTAGGGTTAAGTGTTCCTAATAATTTATGAAGTTTAGCGGCTAAAACATCTTCTTTTAGCTTAACACTAAATTTACTGCATAAGTGTTTAATGTTTCCTGCCTCCAGGGTTTCCACTTCACTAATGCGCACGTTTTTTATACTATTTTGTTTAAAAATATTATCTATAAAAAACTCAATCATACCTTGTTCATCAAACTCCTTGTCGGTCCATTGGTGCTCATCGCCCCTAGGTAATGTACCAGCTAAAGCCACAGTTTGTACTATTCCTTTTTGAAGCGTAAGTAGTTGTTCGGGAGTTGCCCCAAGCCATGTGCCTACACCATCCATGCTAAAAAAATAGATACAAGCATCGGGGTATTTAGCACTTGCATCAGCAAAAAGCTGAGCGTAATTTACTGTATTCGGAAACGGAAAATGCTCGCAACGTGCGGCAACTACTTTATCAAATTTATCTTTGTTAATGCTGCTTACAATTTGCGAAACATAGTTTTGATAAAAAGTAGCATCACCTAAAAAATTAGCACCGGTAGGATTTTCAAACCAAACATTTGTAGCGCTTATGTTAGTTGCTGGTAATTCGCCAAAAATTAGTTCATCATTAAAGAAAACCGCATCGGCATTAAAGGTGTATGCCATGTTTGATGCCGAGTATGGCGAACAAAAAAACAACGGTTTATCAGTAGCTTGATGTTGTACACGCTGCATACGTGGCATTTTTGACGCATAAAAAAAATGTACATCATGTGTGCCCGGAAGGCGCATGGCAGCAAAGTTGCAGCCTAGCTGCAAAGCGGTGTTAAATTTTTGGTGGATTAAATCCGCGTTCATCTTTTTTAAGTTCTATAACAGCCATGGTTAAACGGCTAATGCAATTAAGTTTACCTTTTTCGTCTGTAATTTTAATTTCCCAAACTTGGGTAGTGCGTCCTAAATGAATAGGTCGTGCTGTTCCATACACATAGCCATTGCCTTCGTGTGCACTGCGCACATGGTTGGCATTAATATCAAGTCCTACGGCTACATATTTGGTTCTATCAATAGCAAGGTTTGCAGCCAAACTTCCTACTGTTTCGGCAAGTACACAATAGGCACCACCATTAACAATACGCAAAGGTTGTACGGTTCGGTGGTCGATGGGCATACGTGCAATGAGGTAATCATTTCCACACTCGGTAAACTCAATACCAATATACTCGGCCATGGTATTTTTGTTACGGTTGTTTATCTCGGCAAGCGTAACATGCTGCATATCTACAAAAGCCATTTTATTAAAATTTGGGATACAAATAACGTTGTTTTATCGGTTGATGTGACGGGAAATTTTTCCGTACAAATCATCTTGTTTAAAAGGCTTGGTAATAAAGTCGTTCATGCCAGCCTCAATTACCCTTTTTCGGGTTTCTTCAAAAGCATCGGCAGTTAGTGCAATAATTGGTATTTTAGGATTAAGCACTTTTGTAGCACCGTTTCTTATTTGTGCAGTTGCTTCAAATCCATTCATTTCGGGCATTTGCAAGTCCATCAGTACAATATCAAATTCTGTTTCGGCAAGCATATGCAAGGCTTCTACTCCTGTTTCGGCAACAGCCACTTCAGATTCCCATTTTTTAAGCAATTGTTTAGCCACAAACTGATTTAAGCTATTGTCTTCCACCAATAAAATTCGTGCACCGCTTAACAAGGAAGCATTATTCTTTTTAAGGGCGTCTTCTATCATTTGATTTTGTTGTGGTACAATGTTTTTTATTTCTTGTGGGCTTACCGTTTTGTATGGTATTTCGAAGTAAAACGTAGAACCTGCTCCAAGTTTACTATGAACTCCCATGTAGCCTTGTTGAAGTTGAACTAGATTTTTAGATATGGCTAATCCTAACCCTGTTCCTCCAAATTTGCGTGTGGTATCGGTGTAAGCTTGTGTAAAGGTATCAAAAATACTGTTAAGTTTATCTTCGGCAATTCCAATACCCGAATCTGTTACTGAAAACAGTAGGGTACAATTTTCGGTACTGCCTTTTTTTAGCTCCACTCTAACCGTGATGCTTCCTTTTGAAGTAAATTTAATAGCATTACTAATAAGGTTTAGCAGTATTTGGTTTAACCTAAATTGATCTCCTTTTACATAAGCAGGCACATCTTTAGTTATCATGGTAATGAGCTCAATTTTCTTTTCGTTGGCCTTGGGTTGAAAAGTTCGTTTTAACTCATTAATTTTTTGTTCAAGGTTAAAAGGTTCTTCTTCTAACTCTACTTTACCAGCCTCAATTTTACTTAAATCTAAAATGTCGTTAATAATATGCAATAAGTTATCGGCCGAGTATTTAATGGATTGCAAGTATTCTCTATTTTCGGGTATGGCTAATTTATCAAGCAACAAATCAGTAATGCCAATTATAGCATTCATGGGTGTTCTAATTTCGTGGCTCATGTTTGATAAAAAATCAGACTTGGCTTGAGCTGCTTGTAGTGCCTCGTTCTTAGCTTTAAGTAAGGCCTCTTCGTTGCGCTTTTTATCGGTAATATCTTGTGCAAAAACTGCAACACCTATAATTTCGCTATGCTCGTTTTTAATCGGATTGTAAGACATTTCGAAGTAGTGTTTATCAAAATCATGAAAAACAATTTCTTGTTCTTCTGTAAAGTTTTCGCCACTTAGCGCACGGGTAATACTGTTGTTAGGTTTGGCTAATCTGTCGCTAAAAACAGTTTGTATATTAATACCTTTTTGAGGCTCGGTATTGGTAGCAAAATATTTTTGATAAAGCTTGCTAAACGCGCTGTTAAAGCCTGTTATTAAGTAGTTTTTATCAACTGCAAAAATAGCCGATTGTGTACTTTCTAAAATAGCTTCAATTTTAGCCAACTGATTTTTTAGTGCAATTTCGGCATCGTTTTTTTGTTTGCTGTATGTTTTTATGGTAGCCGCTGCACTAATAATTTGCTCAATTTTATCGGGGTTTAAATCGGCTTTATTAATGTAATCAATAGCTCCGGCTTTCAGCAAATTAACCGCAATGTTTTGGTCTTTTAAAGCCGTGATAATTGCAATGTTTACTTGTATACCAGCAGCCTTTATTTGCTCAATAATATCAAAGGCAGTTATACTTCCAAGATTGTAATCTAAAAATACGCAATCAATATCTTTTTGTTTGAGCACTTGCAGAGTGCTTGCCACATCATATGCATCATGTATTTCGCATTTTATGTTTAAATAGCCTAGTGTTCTATTAAATACTTTGCGTTCAAATTCATCATCATCAACAATTAAAACTTGGTGAGTTTTCATAAGGGTTATTTATGTTTTTTTAGTGGGTTTGTTTTTACGTTGTATGCTCAAGTATTGCTCCAATCATTCGAGTAGGCTTGCCAGTTTCGTCAAACGATGCTTGTCCGGTACTTACATACCATTTGTATAATCCACCTTTGTTTTTTAATCTATAAGTTACTTTAAAAGGTAAACGAGTTTTGTAATGAAGTGCTAATGCTTCGTCTCTTATGGCATGGTCATCTGGATGAAGAAGTTCGTTAAAAGCAAAAACAGATGGAGTTATTTCTTCGTTTTCGTAGCCAAGTAGCTCATAAAACTTTGGCGACCACCATACTTTTTCTTCATCAACATTAGCCCAATCCCAAATGCCAGCTGCAATTCCTTTAATGGCCAATTCGTATCTAACTTCGCTTTCTTTTAATTTAATTTCAGTTTCTTTTCGTGTAGTTATATCTGTAATAATTCCTTCAAAGTATTCAATCTCATTTCGGTCATTACGTTTTATATAAGTTTGCTCTTCAACCCAAATATACGCTCCATTTTTGTGCTTAATTTGATATTCAAAGTTTAGCACATCCTTATTTTCAGCTAAGGCAATTTGGGTTGTTTTATGTATACTGTTGTATGTTTCCGTTTTAAGTAAACTCGCATATTTAACATCGCCACTGCTCAGTTCAATTGATGTGTAACCAAGTACATTTAGAACGTTAGGGGAAACATATAAGGTACTCCAATGCTCATCGGGCAACCATTTAAATAAAACAGTAGGACTATTGGCAATAATAGTTTCAGCAGTTTGTTGTTTTTCTTCGGCAATTTTACGCTGCGTTATATCGTTGGCTATACCAATAAATCCATTTATACGTCCATTGTTTTCTTTTAAATTATTAAAAGTAATAAGCACTTTTTTTAGCTGATTATGTTTGGTTTTGTAAGTCCATTCACCCGTATTAGGAAGTCCTATTTTATTGGGGTATACTAATGTATTGATACCTGTTGATATACTTGCATGATACTTATTGTTAATCTCTTCTGTACGTTTTTTAATTTCGGCAGGAATATGAAAAAGTAAAGGTGTTTTTTGTTGAAGTACTTCTTCGGCAGTGTAACCTAACATAAGTTCAGCACCTTTATTAAACTCTGTAATGGTGCCATCTAAATCAAAAGCAATGATGGCGTAGTTAGTACTGTCTAATACTTGTCGCTGAAATGTTTTTACTCCTTGTAGCTGAATATTAAGTAGTTTATTGTCGGTTACTTCACTGCCTAATGCAACTTGTGATCTTAATAAGGAGTTCACAATATTTAAACTAAAAAAACTGATAGAAGATAATACCATTAATCTGCCGATTAAGGTAGATAATGGAGCACCTTGCTGATAACTTGCCACACCAGCAAGCAGTATAGCAAGCACAATAGATAAAAGTTGTTTTGATGAAGAAGGCTGTAAAAAAATGAGCTGGAAAATAATAATAATATTAAACATCCAAAGCCCAGTATCCTTGCCAACCAAATGCCCGAATAAAGCTGGCAATGTGCCATTTATCACTATACTTAATAGGACATATTTTTTAAAATTTTCACGCTGATTTAGCAAGCCAGTGAGGTGCACAAATCCAAAATTAAATAAGGCATGTAAAATAGCAAAGCCTTTGTTATCGGAATAAGTAATACTTAATAGGCAAAATAAACCCCAAAATACATACATGTATTTTGATTGCTGCTTGTATAAGTTGAACTTGATATTGTTATACTGTGGCATACTGCCTCTTAATTATTCGCTCAATTTACACATTTTACAAAATATTTAATGCTAATTTGTACCTATGGCGAAAAAGCAAATATTTATCGTTAGGCACGGTGAAACGGAGTTCAATAAACTCAACATTGTGCAAGGCAGTGGAGTAGATATGGCAATTAATGAACACGGTTTAGCGCAGGCTCAAAAGTTTTATGAGTGGTATAAAAACCATCCTTTTCAGCATGTTTTTATCTCTGCATTGCAGCGCACTTACCAAAGTGTTCAGCCTTTTATTGAAAATGGAATTCCTTATACCGTTTTACCTCAATTAAACGAAATTAGTTGGGGTGATTTTGAAGGCAAACAACAAACAGATACCCAACGAACCCTATACTGGGAAACAGTTGCGCAATGGAATGCCGGAAATTTACAAGCTAAAATTCCTAATGGCGAAAGCCCATTGGAACTTCAGGCCAGGCAAAGAGAAGTTTTGCATCATTTATTTGATAACCCACATGAACATGTTTTGGTTTGTATGCACGGACGTGCTATGAAGAGCTTTTTGTGCTTACTACTAAATAAGCCACTTACCCAAATGGAAGAATATAAACATACCAATTTGTGTGTGTATCATTTGGAGTTTGATGGCGAAAAATGTCATTTAATAAAATCAAACGATACCTCACATTTACAATAATTACGCATGAAAAAAATTTTAATCACCATTGGAATCATTCCATTTTTTAGCATAACGCAAAGTATGGCACAACACGCTAATCATAACATTAAGTACCCTAATTCACCTAAACAAAATGTGGTTGATGATTATTTTGGAACTAAAGTAGCCGACCCTTTTCAATGGCTTGAAAACGATACAGCAACCGAAGTAACTACTTGGGTTGATGAACAAAATCAAACTACACAAAATTATTTGGCGCAAATACCTTATCGACAAAAAATAAAAAACAGATTAACGGAAATTTGGAATTTTCCTAAGTATGGTGTTACCAGCAAACATGGCGACTACTATTATTTTTCAAAAAATAATGGGTTGCAAAATCAATCCGTAATTTATTACCAAAAGGGTTTAAATGCTGCACCCGAAGTGTTTATTGACCCCAATAAATTAAGTACTGATGGTACCGTTTCGTTAGCAGGGTTATCGTTTAGCGATGACAATAAATATTGTGCAGTAAGCATTGCTAAAAGCGGTAGCGATTGGAATGAAATTTTTGTGATGGATGTTGCTACCAGACAAAAAACAACCGACAATATTATGTGGGTTAAGTTTAGTGGAGCTACCTGGTACAAAAACGGATTTTATTACAGCAGGTATGATGCACCTATTGCGGGTAAAGAGTTTAGCAATGCTAATGAGTACATGAAAATATATTACCATGCGTTAGGTACTGCACAAACTACTGATAAATTGGTGTATGAAGACAAAGATCATCCACTGCGCTATTTTACAGCACAAGTAACAGAAGATGGCCGATTTTTATTGATTAATGTGAGTGAAGGTACTAGCGGGTCTGAAGTGTTATATAAAGATTTAAAATCAACACAAACGGCATTTAAAACTTTATTTAAAGGGTTTGATTTTAATTGCAATGTAATAGAAAATGTAGGCGATAAAATATTGCTGTTAACAGATTTGGGTGCTCCAAAATACAGATTGGTTTTGGTTGATCCATTAAACCCAATGCCCGAAAATTGGAAAAATGTTATTCCAGAATCGGCTGATTTGTTGGAGAGTGTTTCTACTTGCGGTGGTAAACTTTTTGCCAATTATTTAAAAAATGCCAGCTCGCGCATGTATAGCTATAATATGGATGGTACCAACAAAAAGGAAATTACTTTGCCTGGAATTGGAACCACAACACCTATTGGTGGTAAGGCAACTGATAACGAAGCATTTTTTGCATTTACTTCATTTACCAATCCTGGCGAAATTTATAAATACAATGTAGCACAAGGCACAGCACAGTTGGTACGCAAAACTGAAGTAAAGTTTAATACCAACGATTTTGAAACTAAACAGGTTTTTTATCCATCAAAAGATGGAACAATGGTTTCGATGTTTTTAGTGTACAAAAAGGGATTACTTTTAAATGGTACTAACCCCACTTTGCTTTATGGTTACGGTGGGTTTAATATTTCTATGACTCCATCTTTTAGTGTATCGCGTATGATGTTTTTAGAGCAAGGCGGTGTGTATGCCATTGCTAATTTACGTGGTGGAGGAGAGTACGGTGAAGATTGGCATAAGGCGGGTATGCTTGATAAAAAACAAAATGTATTTGATGATTTTATTGCCGCAGCCGAGTACTTAATAAAAGAGCAATATACAGCACCAACAAAATTGGCTATACATGGCGGAAGTAACGGTGGTTTATTGGTTGGTGCTTGCATGACCCAACGACCAGATTTATTCCGTGTGGCTATACCTGCAGTTGGTGTGCTTGATATGTTAAAGTATCATAAATTTACCATTGGTTGGGGTTGGGCTGTTGAGTACGGTAGCAGTGATAAAAAAGAGCAGTTTGATTACTTAATTAAATACTCGCCATTACACAATGTAAAAGCTGGCGTTAACTACCCAGCTACTATGATTATGACAGCCGACCATGATGATAGAGTTGTGCCTGCGCATAGTTTTAAATTTGCTGCCGAATTGCAAAGCAAGCAACAAACTAATGGCAACCCTGTTTTAATTCGTATTGATAGCAAGGCTGGTCATGGCGCTGGTAAACCAACATCAAAACTAATTGATGATGCAACCGATATGTGGAGCTTTATACTTTGGAATTTAAATGTGGACGTAAAATAATTAGTGGCTCCTACATGAAATAAAAATCCCCGATACATTTACTGTATCGGGGATTTTTTATTGAATGATGATTTGATACTTGTATAGCAAACCACCGAGTGTGTGTGAAGCAAATTTTGCTTTTTTAATTCTATTGGTTTCGGGGTTTATTAAAAAATGCTCATTAGAGCTAAAGTCAACTCCTTGTAGGTTGGTTCGGTCAAAAATGGTTACACTTAATAAATATAAAGATTAAAGCTCTCATAGTTTATTACCACTCAAAATATACCCTTTTCTTGGAGATTTTAATCTATCCCAAACTTCAATAAAAATACTTTTCCCATAAAATCTGGAATCTGTCCTTATCAAATAATAATACTGGCTTCTATATAACGTTAAAGTTGTGTCTGGTTTAAGTCGAAAGGTATCTGTCCAAATTCGTAAGGTGGAATCAGTTTTGGAAATAACTGCAATTTGAATTTTTTCTTGTATTGTGGTATCAATCCCTTTGTAGCTGCTCACTGTTCGAATTGAGCAGTTATAGTCCCCTACAACGTTATCAAAAACATCAGGTACAGGAGTTGGAGTAACGTTATCTTTATAATCGGGTGTGCATGCGGCAACCAAAAGTAATAGCAACACAAATGCGTTTAAGTACTTCATATTAGTTGATGATAATTATTTTGACAATCAAAAAATGAAGATACGATTATTAAAGGATATCAATAAAACTTTTCCCAACCAATTTAATCAGTAATTTTTGGAACTACTTTATCACAATATCAAACTTGTATAATAACCCCGCTAAGTTGTGTGCAGCAAAAGCTGTTTTTTTAACACTGTTTTGTGCTGGATCAATCATAAAGTTTGTGTTTGTACTAAAGTCAACTTTATCTAAAACCGTGCGCTCAAAATGTGCTTCACTAAAATTGCAATAAGTAATTTTACTTTGACTAAAGTTTGATTGTGTAAATGTTGCTCCAGTAAAATCACATTCGGTAAAAGTACTTGCGTTTATTTTCTTTCCTTCAAAAGAAGTATAACTTAAATTACAGTCGTTGCAATGTATGCTAAACCCAAACTCTTTGGTTTTATTAAAACTTACTCCAACCAATTTACAACTTGTAAATGTGCAGTTGTTAAGTATGCATAAATCAATAATACAATTACTAAAATTACAATCTGTAAAGTTACAGTCTTCAAAGGTTTTGCCTTTAATTGTGGTAAACGTACATCCTGTAAATTCGCATTGCTCAAATTCTTGTTCAGTTAAAGCAGTATTTAATGTGGTGGCAGTTATATTTTCCTTAAACATACTATTTGTTCCAAATTTTACCATTAATAAGCACCTTATCTACCAAATCAACCCCAAAGCTATAAGGTATATAAGCTAATGATGGTATGGGTTTGGTTATAATTAAGTTGCCTACTTTGCCCCTAGAAATACTGCCATGTGTGCTGCTTAACTCTAAAGCATATGCTCCATTTATGGTAGTAGCATTAATAGCTTCGGCAGGTGTAAGTTTCATTTGTATGCAAGCTAATGCAAAAACAAAACTCATACGTCCGTTAGGTGATGAACCAGGGTTATAATCGCTGGCTAAACAAAAAGGTAAACCTGCATCAATCATCTTTCTTCCGGGTGCGTATGGTATGCCCAAAAAGAACGAACAGTTGGGTAAGCCCACAGGCATAGTACCGCTATTTTTTAAACAAATTATTTCCTCATCACCTGTGTACTCCAAATGATCAACGCTTAAGGCTTGATGCTTAACTGCAACTTGCACACCTCCTGTGTAGCCCAACTCGTTGCCATGTATTTTTGCTTTTAGGCCGTATTGCTTTGCTGCAATAAGAATTTGTTCGGTCTCTTCCACGGTAAAAAAACCTTGGTCGCAAAACACATCACAGTAATCGGCTAAATTTTCGGCAGCTACTTTGGGCAGCATTTCGTTAATCACTAAATCTATATATCCTTTTCTGTTTTGTTTGTATTGGGCAGGTATGGCATGTGCACCTAAAAATGTAGCCTTAATAGTAATGGGTGATATTGCTTTAAGACGTTTAACAACGCGCAACATTTTAAGTTCATCTTCAACCGTAAGTCCGTATCCACTTTTAATTTCAATAGCACCAGTTCCGTAATTAATTACTTCAAACAAGCGTGTTTTTGCAGCTTCAAAAAGTTCATCTTCACTCATGGCTTGTAGTTTATTAGCCGAGTTTAAAATGCCACCACCTGCAGCAGCAATCTCTTCGTAACTTTTACCTTTTATGCGCATTTCAAATTCTTCTTCGCGGCTTTTAGCAAATACTATATGCGTGTGCGAATCAACAAATGCAGGTAAAACCAGCCCTCCGTTTGCATCAACTACCAAAGTATTTTCATGCGGTGTTGGTGCTTCTGCTATCGGTCCGTATTGGGTAATTAGGCCATCTTCTATCCAAACAAATGCATCGTTAATTGTATCAAGTTGGCTCATGGCAGCACCTGCTTTTAATAGGGTGGCGCTATCATCAATAATACCATGCAGCGACTTTATATTTTTAATGAGTGTGGTCTTTATCATAACAAGGCAAATAACGAACAAGTTGAATAATAATAAAAATTATGATGGAGATAGTTGGTGGGATAATTTGGCTGTGCTACCTTGCATGTAAATGAAAAATTTACAACAAATACTGCAAACACCTATTGTAAAAGGGAATGATGTATGGATTGCAGATACTGCACGTGTTTTTGGCTTAGTTACTTTAGGTAATGAGTGTTCGGTTTGGTTTGGTGCTGTTTTGCGTGGAGATGGAGATACAATTTCTGTTGGTGATAGAAGCAATATTCAGGAAAATGCAGTGGTGCATGTTGATCCTGGTTTTCCTACCCAAATAGGTACTGATTGTATTGTAGGACATGGCGCAATTGTGCATGGTGCAACACTTGGAAACCACGTTTTAGTAGGTATGCATGCTACGGTACTTAATGGTGCGCAAGTAGGAAATTTTTGTATAATAGGCGCTCACGCATTGGTAACCGAAGGAATGGTAATACCAGATTATAGTATTGTTATGGGAGCACCAGGTAAGGTTGTTAAGCAATTATCTCCCGAACATATTGAGAAAGTAAAAAGAAATGCGCAGAGTTATGTAGACTTAAGTAAGGAGTACCTTAAATATTGGTCTAAATAGTTTAATTAAGAAGTACCTTAGATGGATTAAATAGTAATATGAATACATTTAACTCCCGTGTATTTGAGCAGTTTCCGGTGCTTAAAACCAACAGACTTACTTTAAGAGAGATTAGGCCAAGTGACGCAAAGGCTATTTACGAGATGCGTGCTAGCGGTAGGGTAAACCAATTTATTGCAAGACCCAATATGCAGCAAGAGGCTGATGCACTTACCTTAGCCGAACGAACCGTAGCTGCATACCAAAATAAACAAGCTATTGGCTGGGCAGGTGTGTTACGCGATAGTGAAGAAATAATTGGCACCTGCGGTTTTAATAGTATTGATGTGCTTAATTTAAGAGCTGAAATTGGTGGTGAAATGGCTACCGCATATTGGGGTAAAAATATAGCTATTGAGGCTGTTAAAGCCATATTAGCGTTTGGGTTACATGAAATGCATTTGCATACCATCGAAGCCAAAGTTATGCCCGATAATAGAAGTGCAATTTTTGTATTGGAGCAGCTTGGCTTTGTAAAAGAGGCCCATTTTAAAGATCGTATTTGCTTTAAGGAAACGTTTATTGATATGGCTGTTTACACGCTAATAAGTGGAAACGAAAAGTTATGATTAGTAAGGCTATATTTTTAAAATGTGTAATGGCTTTGCCCGAAATAGCAGAGGCTCCTCACTTTGAGCACCAAGCATTTAAGGTAAAAAATAAAATTGTTGTTACGCTTAACACAAAAGAGTGGCGTTGCTGCGTAAAGTTATCGGTTGAAGATCAGGAATTATTTTGCTTAATGGATAAAAATCTAATCTACCCTGTTCCTAATAAGTGGGGTAAGCATGGGTGGACATTGGTTAATTTAAAGCTGGTGAATAAAGAAATTTTAACAAGTGTGTTAACTGCAGCCTATATTCATGTTGCTCCGCCCAAACTGGCTAAAATAGTATCGTAAACAGCACTTTAGTTAAAATTTTAATCATCATAAAAACTTATCAAATCATTAAGTAAATAAGTGCTAACATTGCACTTTAGTTTACTGCATGAAAATTTTACTTTCTTATTTAAAGCGCTATAAAAAACTGGTATTTCTTTCGTTGGGTTTGGCCAGTATAAATCAAGTGTTCTCGTTATTAGATCCATTAATTTACGGTAAGGTAATTGATGATTTTGCTCGCCAAGCAGGTAATTATACCGAAATGGAGTACTTAAAAGGTACTGCAATTTTAATTTCGGCAGCTATTGGTGTGGCTATGGTTAGCCGTATTGCTAAAGCCTTTCAAGACTATTGTATCAATTTAGTTATACAAAAAATTGGTGCCGATATTTATACTGATGGGTTACAACATACCTTACAAATTCCATTTAAGGAGTTTGAAGACCAACGCAGTGGCGAAACATTAAACGTATTACAAAAAGTACGCACCGATACGGAAAAGTTTATCATGAGCTTTATTAATATTTTGTTTGCTTCATTAGTGGGCTTAGTATTTGTAATGATTTACACCATAAATGTATACAGTGGACTAATATTAGTTTATGTATTTGCCGCAATTTTATTAAGCGTTATTACCAACGGATTATCTAAAAAAATTAAAAAGGTACAAACCAATATTGTAAAGGAAACACGCATTTTGGCTGGCAGTACTACAGAGAGTTTACGCAACATTGAGTTGGTAAAAAGTCTTGGTTTAACTTCGCAAGAAACACTTCGTTTAAATGACTCTACGCGTAAAATATTGCAACTAGAATTAAAGAAGGTTAGAAGCATCAGAAGTATATCGTTTGTACAAGGTACTATGGTTAATTTTTTACGCCAAAGTATTTTATTTATGTTATTGTATTTGGTGTTTAAAAACGAATTAAGTGTTGGACAAATTATTACGTTACAATTTTATTCGTTCTTTATTTTTGGTCCGTTGCAAGAGGTTGGTAATGTAATTATAAGTTACCGCGAAGCGGAAGCTTCATTAGCAAACTTTGAGCAAATCATGCAAATTCCATTAGAGCCTAAACCGCAAAATCCAACACCACTTGGTGTTATAAAAAGTTTACGTTTTACGGATGTTACTTTTCAGCACAAAACGGCAAATTACGATGCGGTAAGTACTATTAACTTTGAGGTAAATAAGGGCGAAACTATTGCTTTTGTTGGCCCAAGTGGAAGCGGAAAAAGTACTTTGGTTAAGCTATTGGTAGGATTGTACACCCCTAAAAGCGGTGATATTTTATACAACGATATTAGTGCGGTAAAAATTGATAAAGAAGAGTTGCAACAACAACTTGGCTTTGTTACTCAGGATACGCAATTGTTTTCGGGTACGATAAAAGAAAACTTATTGTTTGTTAAACCTGATGCTACTGATGCACTTTTAAGTCAAGCATTAACCAGAGCCTCATGCGATAATTTATTAGCACGAAGCGAACACGGTATTGATACTGTAATTGGTGAAGGCGGAATGAAATTAAGTGGTGGCGAAAAGCAACGTATTTCTATTGCACGTGCACTTATACGCACACCACGTATTATGATTTTTGATGAGGCTACCTCGGCATTAGATTCAATTACAGAAGAGGCCATCTCTAATACCATTAAAAACATATCTGAGCAAAAGGAAAATATTACCGTTCTTATTGCACATCGTTTATCAACCATAATGCATGCTGATAGAATATATGTGTTAGAAAAAGGTGTTATTATAGAAACCGGTAAGCATGAAGATTTATTAGCAGAAAAAGGTTTGTATTACGCCATGTGGCGACAACAAATTGGCGAACGCAGAAACGCATAACTATAAAAAAGAAATGGCTGTTGTATACAAGTACAACAGCCATTTTTTATGGTATCATATTTAACTATTTACGCAACCTTAAACTTGTTGTAGGCCACTTTAGCAACAATTGGAAATACCAGTAAAATAAGAACAGTTGCTGTAATTAATCCGCCAATAATAACAACGGCTAGTGGCTTTTGTGTTTCGCTGCCAATACCTGTTGATATAGCTGCAGGAAGTAATCCTATGGTAGCCATTAATGCAGTCATTACTACTGGCCTAATGCGCGATTTAACACCATCACGTATAGCGTTATCTAGGTTTAATCCATCATGCAGATTTTTCCTAAATACCTGTATAAGTATTACCCCATTTTGTACGCAAATACCAAATAGCGCAATAAAACCTACACCTGCAGATATACCAAAGTTAATGCCCGTAACTTGCAAGGCCCAAATACCACCAATTATAGCAAATGGTACATTTACCAATACCAATGCCGAATCTAACACATTGCCAAACATGATAAACAGAATAATAAAGATGGCAATAAGTGATATTGGAACTACTTGCCCTAAACGTTTTGTTGCCCTTACTTGATTTTCAAATTCGCCTGTCCAAGTGATGGAGTATCCTTTAGGCAACTTTAAATTTTTATTTACGTTTTTTTGTGCTTCAGCAATGGTACTTCCTAAATCACGTTCACGCACAGAGAACTTCACTCCAATAAACCTGTTGTTATTATCGCGGTAAACAAACGCTGGTCCAGTAAGGGTTTTAATTGTAGCAATTTCGCTTAGCGGTATTTTTTGTCCATTAAGCGTGGGTACCATTAATCGTTTAATGTCTTCTTCTGTTTTACGGTACTCTTGCGGATAGCGTATTCTAATATCAAATTTTCTTTCACCTTCGTATTTAACATTAGCCGTTTTACCTCCAATGGCCATTTCAATAACTGCTTGTGCATCGCTAACTGCAATGCCGTACAAGCCCATTTTTTGATCAGATAAAACAATTTGCATTTCAGGCTGACCAACATTACGTAAAATACCGGCATCTTTTATACCTTCAACATGGCTTATTTGCTCAATAACTTGGTTGGCTAAATCATTTAATTTATCCAGGTCATCGCCATAAATTTTAACAGCATTATTGGCGTTCATGCCTGCAACAGCTTCAGCAACATTATCAATAATAGGTTGCGAGTAATTGTAGTTTATACCTTGATACTTTTTAAGCGATTTGTCCATTTCTTCTATCAACTCATCGGTTGATATTTTTCGGGCCCACTCATCTTTAGGTTTTAAATTTACTTGCATTTGTACATAGTAAAATCCGCTTGGGTCGGTACCATCGTTTGATCTTCCGGTTTGCGAGAGCACGCCATTAACTTCTGGAAACTCACTTAACTTATTACGTAAAATGCTTACCATTTTTACGGTTTCGTTAAGCGACATGCTCATGGGCATTTTGGCTTCAACCCATAACGCACCTTCGTTTAATTGTGGTAAAAACTCCGAGCCTAAAAATTTAGCCGAAACCAAGGTTAAGCTTAAAATAGTAAATGTAGTGATTAAGCTTTTTCGCTTGTTGTTGTAGCAAAAATCGAAACCACGTAATACTTGTTTTTGTATAAACTCAACAATTGGATTGTGTTTTTCTTTTACATTTTTGTTTAGCAACATAGAAGCCAATACAGGCACCAATGTTAAGGTAAAGAGTAATGCACCAACCAAGGCAAATCCTAAGGTGTAGGCCAATGGCGAAAACATTTTCCCTTCAACTTTCTGAAACGAAAAAATAGGAATTAAAGCAGTAATGATGATGAGTTTAGAGAAAAATACGGCTTTGCCTAAATCTCCACCGGTTTTTTTAAGTAAACCTAGTTTTGAGTATTTGTTAAATCGCTCCATTCCCATTTTATTGGATAGGTGATCAAGCGTTACAAATATTCCCTCTACCATTACTACAGCACCATCAATAATAATCCCAAAATCAATAGCACCTAGCGAAAGTAAATTTGCACTCATGCCCTTTAAGCGCAAACAGAAAAACGCAAACAGTAATGACAAAGGAATGATAAGCGAAACAATGAGTGTAGTTCGCCAATCGGCCATAAATAAAAACACAATTACAGTAACTAAAATGATACCTTCAAGCAAGTTGTGCATTACTGTTTTGGTGGTATAATTCATTAAGTTATCTCGGTCGTAAAAGGTTTCCATCTTAACATCGTTGGGCAGTACACGCTCATTTAAGTCGGCAATTTTTAGTTTAACACGACTTAAAACCTCACTCGGATTTTCGCCTTTACGCATCACCACAATACCTTCTACTACATCATCATTTTGGTTTAAACCTACTTGGCCCACACGCGGTGCATCACTCTCGGCCACTTGTGCTAGGTTACGCACCAAAACTGGTGTACCATTTATGTTTTCTACAATAATATTTTCAATGTCTTCTATTTTATCTAATAAGCCAATTCCTCTAACAACATAAGCTTGTCCGTTCTTTTCAATCACATCTCCACCCACATTAATATTACTTTTAGCTACGGCATTATATACATCAAGCGGAGTAAGTTCGTACTTGGTTAGCAACTGCGGATTTACTTGTATCTCGTATGTTTTTTCTCTTCCGCCAAAAGCCACCACATCAGCTACACCAGGCACCGCTCTAAGTTGCCTATCAATTACCCAATTTTGTATGGTAAGTAACTCTCGGGTATCTTTATTTTTACTTTTAAGTACGTATCTAAAAATTTCGCCAGTTGGTCCGTATGGAGGCTGAACATCGGGTTCAACCCCATCAGGCAATTGTACATTGCGCAATTGGTTGTTTACTTGTTGGCGGGCAAAAAAATCGTCAACTTCATCTTCAAAAATTATTTTAATCACCGATAGGCCAAACATGGTAATGCTACGCACATTAGTTTTACGCTGCACGCTATTCATGCTTACTTCAATAGGTATGGTTACAAAGCGTTCAATTTCTTCAGCGCTTCTTCCGTTCCACTCGGTAACAATAATAATTTGTGTATTGGTTACATCCGGAAATGCTTCGATAGGTGTGTTTAAATAGGCCACCACACCCGATACAATTAAAATCAACACCATAAAAAAGGTGAAGAATTTATTTTTTAGGGAAAACCCTACAATATTTCTTATAAACTTATTCATACCAAGAATGCTAAAATTTTGTTTGTACCCTTATTGCGTATATGCTTACAGGTCCTCTGTCTTTGTTGTATGCTGGGTTAAATACCAACTGATAATCGGGGGTGATAAAAAAATGATCTTCGTGAAGCAGTGCGTTGTAAAACGCTTCTAAAATAAATTCACGACCATAGTTAAGCGCTCCATCGCCTACCATAAAACCAGCTCCACCTGCGGCCAAATAAGCTTGATGTTGCGAAGAAATTCCATTGCTAACCATGGCTATTCCCCAAGTATCATCTTTACGTTTCCAACTATTGCCGTTACCCAAAGTGCCTATGCTAAAACTATTGTCAATTTCGGTAAACATCCATGTTTCGTTTTTACCATCATTCCAACTACTACGTAAAAATAAGCCCGTATTTGGGGTTACTTGTTGTTCAAGGTTAATACCAAATCCAAACTTGCTTCTACCAACTTGGCGTGTACTAATAATGTTTGGTATAATACTTAAACTTTGTGCTTGATTAATAGCTAACTGATAGTTTCCCATGTTGGCTTTGTTATGAAAAACTAGTATACGTAAAATTCCTTTTCGGTCTTTTCCCCAACCTTTTTCAAATTCAATTTGCTTAGCTAATGCTTCTTTAATGGAGGTATTCATGTTTGATGCGTTGGCCTCTTTAGGAACTAATGCACCTGCGGCACGTATGGCAAAAGTTTTCTTTCTAAACTCAAGCATGGTTCCCCAGGTATATCCACGGGTATTGGCTGCATAATCATACGCTCCATTGCCCATTAAACTCCAATTTAAAAACTGAGTTCTTGGGTCGTGGCTGTATGTGTTGTTATCAAAAAAATCACTCATAGCAAATCTACCAGCAACTACCTTAATGTAGTTTTGAGGTATAAATCCGGCTAATTGGTTGATGCCTTTACTTTGCCACCTAGTAGTTTTAGTTAGTGCAAAAAGCTGTTCGATATACAGGCGTGCTACATAAATTTGTGGTTTGGGATTTCCAACCCTAAACGTTTCGCCATTTGCAAATCCTGCTATACCGGTTGCACGGCTTAAGCCCGCGCCACCAGCTATTTCGGGGTTGAAATAAATTTTGCTGTACTTAGCAAGTTTAACCCCCGAGTAAAATGTTGTAGTTAATGAAGTTTGTGTTTCTTCATTTGGGTGTAAGCTATTAACACCAGAATATTTAGCCGAAAATTTTTGATGATGTTGCGTAACAACAGTTTGCTGAAAGTTTAACTGAAGGTTTTCGGTACTATCAGTTTTTTGAGCAAATACTCCATAACTAAGCAGGAGTATGAGCACAATTACGCTACTACATTTAGTCATTAAGTGCATCATAAATTAGCAGTTGATTTTTGCTAATAATTTGTTCGCCATCTTTAAGGCCATGTTTAACATAAGTAGTTTCGCCTACTTGTTTGTATATTTCAACTTCACGGGTTTCAATGTTTGATTTATCCTTAAAAATCATCACGTAACTTTTGCTTTTATCAAAAATTACTGCTGTTGAAGGTACGGCAATCATGCTGCCACCTTCTGCATATTTTAAGGTAATAGTGGCATTCATTTCGGGCTTCAGCATATAATTGCTATTGCCTAATTTAATGCGCACTTTCATGGTTTTGGTTTGTGGGTCGAGTATGTTGTAAATCTTATCTACATGTCCAAAAAACGAACTATCGGGATAGCTAAGTACTTTTATTTCGGCATTCATTTTCTCGTGTATTTTAGCAATATCACTTTCGTACACATTAGCATTTACCCATACATCATTAATTTCGGCAATGGTAAAAATGTTATCCGATTTGTCTGATCGTAATTGCATATCGCGATTTATTTTCTTTTCAATTATAAATCCACTAATTGGCGCTTTTACTTGGTATTCGGCTTTTTTATCAATGCCATAAATGCTAAATACTTCCTTAATACGATTTAATTCGGCTTGGGTTTTATTTACTTCATTTTTTGCTGCAAGTACATCACGTTCTGATGATAGTTTTGAGTCAAATAAATCTTCAACTACATGTAAGTTTTTTTGCGCAACCAATAAGTCGCTTTGTGCATCAATTAATTGTCGTTCAAAATCCGCTACTTCACCACTTTTTATTACAGCCAGTACTTTTCCCTTATGCACATAGTCTCCTAATTCGGCATTTAATTCGGCTACATTACCACCTACCAACGGAAATATTTCTACAAGTTTGTTCTCGTCTGCCATAATTTTTCCGGCAAGGCGAAGCTGCATTTTTATAGGTTCTTCGTGTATCTGGGTAATTACAATATTGTTCATCATCGTATCAGTTAAAGCAAAACCTGGTGCAGATTCGCTTTGTGCTTGATGTTGATTACACGAGCTTAAAAAGGCTGTGAATAGGGCTATTAAAATTAAAATTCTCATAAGTTTATTTAAACAATTCTTCTCCTGTTATATAATTCAATTCTTCGTAGGTACGTATACGTTTTTCGTTAAGTCGGTTAAGCTGTAAAATGCTTTGATTGTATGCATCAAAAAAGTCGATAAATTCTATTAGCGAAATATTTCGTTTCTGAAAATTGGCTACAAATCCATCATTAATAAGCTTAAAGTTTGTACCAAAACTTTTATCTACTTTTTTAAACTCTTGCTCAACTTGCTCCAGTTTATGTATAGCTGCAAGCACTTCGTTAGTTATGGCCAAGTTTTTATTTTTTAGCTCTAGTACTGAAGCATCGGCCATGGCCTTAGCGTATTTAATATTTCCTTGGTTTCGGTTAAAAACGGGTAAATCAATTCCTAAGGTTACCCCGCTGTAATTATTAATATAACTACCCGCTTGATCGTAAATAGCTCCAAGGTGCAAATCGGGTATGCTTAGTCTTTTTTGTAACTGATAGTTTAACTCATTTTGTTTAGCTATAGATTCAGTCATTTTTAAATCCGACCTGTTGTTAAGCGCTTGGTTAATAAGCTTAGCTTTATCGGCAATGTTAACTGTGTTATAGTTCTGTAAGTTTTCATCAGATACAATAGGCTTAACATATGCTGTAGTATTAAGCAGTGTTTTAAGATTTTCTTGTGCATCAAATACCTGATTGATAAGTTCTGTGCGGTCGTTGTTTAGTTGATAATATTCTGCTTTTAACCTCAGTACTTCTTTTAATGAAATATTGCCTTTGGCACTCTGAAACTCTAATGCATCAATAATGGTTGAAAGGAAGCGCAACTGTTCATTGTATTTTTCTACGGTATTGTTGTTGTAGTAAATGGTATAAAAATTAGTTCTTATTTCTAGTTTAAGTGTGCGCATTAAATCATAAAATTCAAACTCAGTGTACGAGGCATTTGCCTTGGCCATTGCAACACGTTTGTTTCTTTTTCCAGCAAGCACAATAAGTTGATCAATCGAGAATATTTTTTCACCGTTTCTACCTGCATCAAAGTACTTTTCTTTATTGGCATTGTATAGGTTAAACTCTGCAGTAATACTGGGGTTATCCCAAAGCTTAGCTTGGGTAATAAGTGCTTTTGATGCATTTACATGGAGGGCTTTACTCATTAACATTAAGTTGTTATGAATAAATAAACTATCTGTTTGAGCAAGGTTTATGCTTAGTGTATCTTGTGCATAACTGGTACTTGCTAAAATTAGCCAGACTATAATTAATAGTAATTTTTTATAATACATGTGTAAAGTAATTTTTACGCTATTTTAAAACGTAACCGTTCTTGTTGTTAACTGTTGGTTGGAATACTTATTATAAATGTGTTAGTGTGCAGGTTTTTTTTGTATGATATTACACCACCATGAAGTGTGATGATTTTATTTGCAATAGATAATCCCAGCCCGTATCCCTTTTCGTGCCCAGCGTTTTTTGCTCTAAAAAATGGCTGCATTAAAAACGTTAGCTCATCGTCTTCTATGGTTGGGCCATTGTTTAAAATCTTGATAATTACTTTATGGTCTTCACAATCTAATGTTATACCAATTTCGTTATCAGTTGAGTATTTGCAGGCATTGCGTAATAAATTAGTGATGGCAGTTTTAAGTAATATAAATAGCCCAATAAAAGTTAAATCTTTCTCAGTAAGCTCATCATCCATACTAAATTTGATTACATGGTTTGGATGCTGTGTTTGTACCTCTTCTATTGATTCAAACAGCACTTCGTCAATACGTATTGTATCGCTACTTTTAGTGATGGCTTCGTTTTCGTACTGCGATAATAGGAGTAAAGCATTGGTAACTTCTACCAGTTTATGATGTTCTTCGTTTAATGATTCGATAAGTTTTTGGTATTCATCAACGGTAAGTTTTTTATTTAAGGCCGCCTCACAACTTGTAATTAAATTAGCCAGAGGCGTTCTTAATTCGTGTGAAGCATGTTGTATAAAACTGCGCTGAATTTTAAAGGCATGCTCAATACGATCAAGCATTTTGTTAAAGTTTTGCGCCAATTGATTTAGTTCATCTTGCGATTGATTTACTAATACACGTTCGTTTAACCTGTTCTGACTTATGCGGGTTATTTGCGTATTTAGTACATCAATAGGAGCGAAGGCTTGTTTTACATAAAAGTACGATAACAATGCCGTTACCAGTAATCCTAAAATAAATGAAACAACTAAAATAAACTGTAGGTTAAGTATTTTTCTTACCCCAAATCTATCAACTGCCGATGCAATAACTACTGCATGATGGCCGTTGTGTTCAACTACTTTGCCTACAACCTCACTTGGGCCATCTTTAAAACGAATTATTTTTTCTTTTACTATACGATGAATGAATGACAAAGGATATTTACTTACCGAAAGCGTATCTGGGCTTTTAAAAATTATTTTGTAGTTACTATCATATACAATTACAGTTTCGTTGTACATAGTAAAAATGGCATTCCTGCTACTTGCATCAAGAAGTCTTTGGTCGGCATCTTTAATGTCTTTTAAAAACTGAAAGGTAGTATTGGCTTTTTGCTCTAATCGAGTATAAAATTCGTCTTCTTTAAAATTTTTGTACGAAAAATAAATCACAGTATAACATGCTAGCAAAATAATTGCTACCAGTGCTGTAAATAATATTGCCGATCTAATTTTAAAGTTCATTATTCTTTTATAATATACCCGAAACCAGATTTTGTATAAATGATTTGTGTGTTAAAAGGCTTTTCTATTTTATTACGTAAAAAGTTAATATAAACTTCAATGGTGTTTGTGCCAGTTTCAAAGTTTATGTTCCATACTTTTTCTGCAATAATAGATTTAGAAAGCACCTTGCCTTTATTTTGTAGCAATAGCTCTAACAGCAAAAACTCTTTGGCAGTTAATTTTATTTCTTGTCCGCCTTTAAACACCGTTCTCGATTTTGAATTAAGCACTAAATCATCTTTGCGTAATTCATCTTCAATCGTTTCTGTTTTAGCCAAGCGCTTGGTAAATACTTTTATTCTGGCCAACAGCTCGCTTAAATGAAAAGGCTTTACAATATAATCGTCTGCACCATGCTCAAAGGCGTCCATTTTATCTTGTATTTGGCCTAATGCTGTAAGCATAATAATAGGCACGTGCTTGTTTGTTTCTCTAAATGTTTTACAAAGTTCCCATCCATTTTTGTAGGGTAAATTTATATCAAGTAGTACAATTTGATAAGCCCCTTTAAAAAACAACGACTCCGCAATTTTTCCATCAAAAGCTAAATCAGTGTGATAGCCATTGTTTGTTAGTTCTTGTTGGATGGTATTACCTAACTTAGGATCATCCTCAACTAGTAAAATTGATATTTCTTGCATATGGTTGTATATTATATCGAATATAGTTAAACTGATTGACTATCATGAAGTATCAGTTTGTTTTAATTATTTAAATGGCTATTTGTAATTGTAAAACAATCATCCCTTTCCGGGTGGTTTGGGTATAATCAATTTTACTAAAAATAGGCCTGTTTTGATAGTTTAAACTTAGTTTAGTTTGGTGTGCATTTATTAGCCAGTTTGCGCCAACATTCCACATCACCATATTATTTTTTAGCAAATCGTATTGTGCTAATGTACAATCGGCATTAGGTTGCAGCTGTCCGTTATTTTCACCTAAAATGTATTTAGGTAATAAATAGCCAACTTGTACATGGTAAACGTTGCCTGTTCCATACATGGCAAAAGCATTGCCGCCACCATTTAAGCTTGCGCCAACACTTGCAGTAGTTGGGTTCATGGCTCCATTGTTGCGCAAATAATTTTTACCATAATCTGTGTGCGCGGCTGCCGCATATATTGTAATGGCTTCGCCCTTATTCCCAATCGGGTAATCTAAAAAAGCATCAACCGCAACATTAAATAAGGCTTCTTTTTTTATGGTAGTTCTATTAATGTCTTCATAGTGCCACATAGCTTTGGGTTGATATTGATATCCTGCACCAATATTAAAAACTCTTTTTTTGCCTAAGTATGTTCCTGCCATGTATGGTGTAAGGTTGCTTTCTTCATCTAAAAACTGATACATAACATAGGCACTTGTTTGAAGCTTTGGAGGCGTAAAGGCAAAATCAGAATTTAAACCTATGGGCTTTACATTGGTATTTGTAGCATCAATAAGCATGGGTTTTGATAAAATAAATCGGTAATCTATTTTACCAACTTTACCTTTCGCATAAGTACTTAGCTTACGTAAAAATTGGTCGTTTACATCGTTTGTTGGTTGCTGATATAAGGGCGCATCATAACCTAAAATACTAGCAACAGCCGGAGATGAATATCTTGCAAAACCTGTCCAAGCAGTTAAACCAGTACCTATTTGTAAAACACGCGGTGTAACGTAATATTCTGTTACCACATCATGAAAAAACAACCCAGGTTTGCGTGCAGAGTTGTATCCAAAATTATTAATGCCTACTTGCGTATATAAAAAAACTTTCTCGGTTACTTTGCCAAAAAACTGAGCGCGCACCCTGCGTAATCCAATGTCGTAGGTTTCTTTTTCAGTATATCCGTTTACCGTACTTCCTGGGTTGTTATCGGTATACCTATTCCACACTTGTGCCGTAAAAGTTGCCTTTAAGTATCTTGATCCCTCTTCGTTTAAGTTTAGTTTTAACTCTTTATTGGGTTGAGTTTGCGCTAATGCTTGCATGCCTGCAACAATCAATACTACTAATAGTGCTTTTTTCATTGTTTAGTTTTGGCTTAAGTTAAACGCAATATGTTGTTAAATATAACAGAGTGTTCTATATCTACCAAATATTGCTTGGTGTGTTTAACGCATCATTTCAAGTGGTTTAATGTTTTTTTAAGCATTCTTCCTTTTATCAAACCAAATCCATTAATGATTTGGCTGTACACTTTTATTTGTGCTTAAATACTGCTTGTGTTTATAAGCATAATTTAAGTTGTAAAATTAGCCCAATTAACTGTGTACATATTTGCGTTACCATACAATTGTGATAACTAATAGCAAGTGCTTTTTACAAATGTTTAAAATGCTTAATGCCTGTTTTAAAAAACAGTTTCCTTAATTAATTGCATAAGGAGTGAAGCCATACACCAACTAAAGCGGTGTACGGTTAATGCAATACTATATCGTGAGACGATTGATGAGTAAATACCTTGGGCAGGTATTGGCCAATGCAATAGCATGATTTAAATTAAATGTGGCTACTTGCTTTTGGTTGATGCAACTTAATTTGATGTAAAAACTAAACACTACCGGAATAAAAACATCTTCAGGCTCATACTCTTCAAGTCCTTCAATTATTTCTGCGTCTTCGGTAAAAATTTTAGCTGTTTTATTGGTTGCAGCTTTAACAATGGTGTGATGTTTTTTGCTTACAGCAACAGATGTGCTGCTATATAATGGCAACGCCATAATAAGTGCAGCAAGGAGCATTAATATCTGTTTACAAAATTTCACCGTGCAAATCTAACGGAATTGTTTTCTAAAAATTACAATATTTTTTTACGCCTAATTTTAAATAATAGCAATGGGTGGTTTTTTTAGCCGTTTGATGTCATAAACAGTCTTATCTTCGCCCACCTAAAAATATATAGTGAACAATTTTTTTCAAACGTATAAACCTTATTTTTTCAAAATAGCAAAACTGAGTTATCCTATTATTATTGGCCAAATTGGTATAGTATTAATGGGAGTAGCCGATATTGTAATGATTGGAAAGCTTGATGCTACAAACCTTGCTGCCGCTGGTTTAGCCAACTCTGTTTATTTTCTTATCTCTATTTTAGGAATCGGAACGCTATCCGCTATCTCGCCATTAGTGGCTAAAGCTAAAGGTGCAGGTCATGTTAATGAAGTAGCTATTTTGTTTCGTCAAAGTATTAAGGCAGGTGTTTTACTCAGTTTGTTTATCGGGGCAATACTATTGGTACTTACTTTTAATTTACATTGGTTTGGACAGAGTGCTGATGTAACTATTCTAACCAAATCTTATTTACATATATTAAATGCAGGTACTGTTTTTATGCTATTATTTATGGGCATCAAACAGTTTAGCGATGGACTTTCTATTACCAAACCCTCTGCAATTATTACCATTGTGGGATTGTTGTTTAATGTGTTTTGGAATTGGGTACTTATATATGGCAAATTTGGTTTCCCTGTTTTAGGTTTAGATGGCGCTGGATATGCCACCTCTGCAACACGTTTAGTCATGTTTATAGCCATGTTGCTGTATGTGCTTAAACACAAGCAATACAAACCTTGGTTACATGTAAAAGAGTTTGTGCACAGCAGTAAATTATTTAAACAAATATTTATTGTAGGCGCACCATCAGGTATGCAATACTTTTTTGAAGTAGGTGCCTTTGCTTCGGCTGCCATTATGATTGGCTGGTTTGGAAAAGAACAATTAGCCGCACATCAAATTGCTATTAATTTAGCCTCGGTTACCTATATGGTGGCCACGGGTTTATCTGCCGGTGGTAGTATTGCCGTTGGCGATGCTTGGGGGCGCAAACACAAACGCGATTTAATGTTATCTGGTCGTGCAGCCCTCATTTTAAGTGTGGCATTTATGGGCGTAACAGCTATACTTTTTGCCTTGTTTAATCAGTTTTTTGTAGGGCTTTATATTAATGATGCTTTTGTTGGTGGAATGGCTTCAAACCTATTATTAATAGCTGCCCTGTTTCAGTTAAGTGATGGTTTGCAATGCGTAAGTTTAGGAGTATTGCGCGGTATTACCGATACTAAAATGCCAACCTTTATTACCATTGTTGCGTATTGGGTAATTGGTATTCCGGTGGGTTGGGTTTTGGCCAATTATTTTAATTTAAGTTTGTATGGTATTTGGTTTGGCTTAACCATCGGTCTAACATTTTCGGCAATCATGTTAAGTATTCGATTTTTAAAAGAATCGCGCGAGTTTGATTTTAAACAAGAGGAACAAAAGCATTACCAAGATTTGATCAGTTAGTTATGCAATCATCTTTAAAAGTACATTTAGCCTTATTTACGGTTTCGTTAATTTATGGCGCTACGTTTACCATTGCCAAACAAGTAATGCCAGCCTTTGTGCAACCATTTGCATTTATATTAATGCGTGTTTCTGTAGCTGCTGTACTTATTTTTATTTTTCACTCACTATTTATTAAGCAACGCATAACCGATTGGAAAGACATCAAGAAACTTTGTATTAGTGCCTTGTTTGGTGTTGCTTTTAACATGCTGTTATTTTTTAAAGGATTATCTATTACAACACCCATCAATGGTTCGGTATTAATGATGAATACGCCCATTTTTGTGGTAGTTTTTGCGGCTTTATATTTAAAAGAAAAAATTAGCGTACAAAAAATTGCAGGAATTTTAGTTGCAGCAATTGGTGCTATTTTATTGATGGGTGGTACGCGTTTTAACTTTAGCGCGCAAACTGTTTGGGGCGATGTAATGGTTACCGCAAATGCAATTATTTATGCATTTTATTTAGTGTATGCCAAATCGCTTATGCACAAGTATCATCCACTAACAGTAACCATGTGGAGTTTTGCTTTTGGTTGGTTAGTAGTTTTGCCATTTGGTGCAGGCGAGTTTATGCAAATAGATTTTGCTTCGTTTACACCCAAAATATGGTTGTTTGTAGGCTTTGTTACGGTAGGTTCTACATTTTTAACCTATGTACTTAATGCTTATGCCTTGCGCAATGCAAGTTCATCGTTGGTGGGTAGTTATATTTACTTGCAGCCAGTTTTGGCTACACTCATTGCAATTGTATCGGGTAATGATTTGCTCACAACTGAAAAGGCTGTTTACATCTTAATCATATTTTGTGGGGTGTTTTTAGTAAGCTGGAAAAAGAAAGAAATAAGCAAAGCCACAGCATAAAAAAAGCCGCCCCGATATTCATCGGGACGGCTTTTACATATTGCAGCAAGTAAATGCTACCAATCCTCTTCGTCAACAATTACAGGGTCTTTCATGCATTTCTCAAAATCAGCCATTAGCTTTTTAATATCAGTATCAGCATCACGCAAAATTTTGTCGTAGGTTTTTATTGCTTTGGTTGATGTATTGTAAAACTCAAAATAGTTACGAGTAGCATTACCATTGTTTGGTTTAATACCTTCGTGCACTAAATTGCTAATTTGATACTTATAACGTCCTTCTTTAATCCAAACAGTTACCTTAAACTCATACTTTCCTATAGCACGTTTAGTGTATTTACTGTTGTAGTTGTAAGCCGTAAGTGTTCCTTTAATAATCAGTTTCTGATTTTTCTTATCTAACTCAAATACGCCTTTTTCGCTTTTACCAAAGCGGGCCGTTGCCCAACGCTTAGCACGTGTGTAAAGAGAGTCAGAACCAGTTTCTTCTTGTTCAATCACACCTAAGTAAGTAATTAAGTTCGTAACCGAGTCGATGTGCAATACAATGCGCTCGTATGGCTTAGCTGGTGTGGCACCTTCTGCAGGTTGCTCAATAGGGTTTCCATTCTCATCAAATTGCTGTTCGGCAGGTGCAGCAGTCGAGTCAGGATTTTCAGTGCCATAACCGCCACTGCTTTCTTCCGGATTCTGAATCTGCGCAAAGCCTACTACACTTAGTAATCCAAAGGCTATTAGTAATAGTGTTTTCTTCATTCTCTTATTGTCCTTATTTATCTCTAGTAAAGCATTACTTTATCAATGTGCCAAAAATAGAAAATCATTTTGTTTTTCAAACCTCAATGTAAACGATATTTTTGAAGCGCTGTTTACAAAACTAAACGCTTTTGTTTAATAGTTAAGTATAACAGTATCAGTACAATTATGCAACAACACGTAAATTCAATAGCTTTAACCTGCCGCTTTTTAGGAGTTAAACACATCATTATTAGCCCAGGTTCGCGTTCGGCTCCGCTTGTTTTTGCCTTTGCAGCTCAGCGCCAATTTACTATTCATACGGTTGTTGATGAACGTAGCGCAGCATATCAAGCATTAGGTATTGCCCAGCAAACAAAAAAGCCAGTTGTGCTTATTTGTACATCGGGTACAGCAGCTGCTAATTACTATCCAGCCATTGCCGAAGCTTATTATCAACGAATACCCTTATTGGTACTCACTGCCGATAGGCCCGAGTCGTTGCTTAATCAGCAAGATGGACAAATGATTAACCAGCAAAATTTGTATGGTTCGCACGTAAAGGCATTTTACCAATTGCCTTGTTACGCGCATGGCACCGAAAATCATAAAGAAACTACTGCAATTACAGCAAAAGCAATAGCTACTTGCATGGGCGCAGTAAAAGGTCCGGTGCATATAAATGTGCCCTTGGCCGAGCCTTTATATCCTGAAGCATTAGGGGTTGATAAAGAGCTAGAAAAAAAAGTGAGTACTTGGTTAAGTAAGCACATAGTAAATACAAAAACTAGCGAGGCTGATATTGCTCAAATGCTTGATATAACCAATGCTTGGGTAAACTCCACCAAACGTATAATTTTAATTGGCCAAGGTGTAATGCACGAAAAATGGATTACATCGTTATTAGCACTTAAGGAACAAAATGATGTGGTTATTTTGGCCGATATAGCCAGCAATAAAATGCACTGCAGCAACGTGCTTAATTTCGATAAATTAATAAGTGCTGCAAACCCTAAATTGTTAGCAGAACTTAAGCCAGAGTTGCTCATTTCTGTGGGTGGTGCAGTGCTATCAAAAAGTTTAAAAAATTGGCTTAAACAACAGCAACCTAAATGGCATTTTAGGGTTGATGAAAACGAGACCTTAATCAATACCTATCAAAATGTAACACATCATTTAAAGGCCGATGTAAGTAGTGTTTTATACCATTTGGCACATATTGTATGGAGTAAACCAACGGCTAATACTTATGTAAAAAATTGGCTATCGGCATCAACCCAACTGCAACAAAAAGTTAATGCGTTTGCAAATACCAATACTTGGAGCGAGATGCATGCAACGGCAAAAATATTAAAGCAGCTACCCATTGGAGCCAATTTACAATTGGCCAACAGCAGTGTAGTGCGCTATGCAAGTTGGTTGGCAAACATTAACCATGATTTGGTTGTTAATAGCAACAGAGGTACAAGTGGTATTGATGGTTGTACAAGTACAGCTGTAGGTGCAGCTCAGGTAAATTTAAGGCCTACCGTTTTGCTTACAGGCGATGTGGCTTTTTTGTATGATAAAAATGCACTTTGGCAACAAAGCATGCCTGCGAACTTGCGCATTGTTGTATTTAATAATGGTGGCGGTGGTATTTTTACTTTAATTGATGGGCCAACACGCATAAAAGCTATGGAGCAATTCTTTACCACTCCGCATAAGCAATCCATAAAATCTGTTGCTGTTGATAATGGATTAGATTATTACTTTTGCGCCTCGGCAACTAAATTAAATCAGGTGTTGCAAGATTTCTTCAATCCACTTAATAAAGCATCGGTGCTTGAGTTAAGTTTTGATATGAAACGCAACGCCAGAATATTTGAACAGTTTAAAAAAATTAAATTATAAATATGGAAAGTAAATATGCTTGGGAAACCATTAAAGAGTTCCAAGAAATTAAATACTCTTTTTTTGAGGGTATTGCTAAAATAAGTATTAACCGTCCGCATAAGCACAATGCCTTTACACCTTTAACTGTAAAGGAAATGAGCGAGGCCATGGAGTTAGCTAGGCAAGACGAAAAAGTGTATTGCGTAATATTAACTGGCGAAGGCGGACAAGCATTTTGCAGTGGTGGCGATCAAAGTGTACGTGGACATGGTGGCTACATTGGCGATGATGGTGTGCCGCGTTTAAATGTATTGGATTTGCAAATGCAAATTCGCAGAATACCTAAGCCTGTTATTGCTATGGTTGCTGGTTGGGCAATTGGTGGCGGACACGTATTGCATGTTATTTGCGATTTAACCATTGCTGCCGAAAACGCTAAGTTTGGACAAACAGGTCCTAAGGTTGGTAGCTTTGATGGTGGTTTTGGTGCAAGTTATTTAGCACGTTTGGTGGGGCAGAAAAAAGCCAGAGAAATTTGGTTTTTATGCGACCAATACAATGCACAAGAAGCCTTAGATATGGGATTAGTAAATAAAGTAGTTCCTTTAGAAATGCTTGAAGATGCTACCATTGATTGGTGCCGCAAAATGATGGAGAAAAGTCCTATTGCTTTGCGCATGATTAAAAGTGCATTTAATGCCGAGCTTGATGGCCAAGCTGGTATACAAGAGTTAGCTGGTAACAGTACCTTGCTTTATTACTTAAGTGATGAAGCTAAAGAGGGTAAAAATTCGTTCTTAGAAAAAAGAAAACCAGACTTTAAAAAATTCCCTAAGTTCCCATAGCACCAAAGCCCCGAATAAAACTTCGGGGCTTTTTTGTAAATTCTGTTCAAATATCCGTGTTGTAAGTCATTACACCCCAAACAGAAAGTTGTACGACCAGTTTATAAAATAAATTAAAACAATGTTTCTGTTCATCATATCATTGTTTATCTAAATTATAAAACATGAAAAAACGATTTCAAAAATCCTAGTTCTTGGATTAATCTCTTTAGCATCTTGCCAATTATTAGCACAAGTTAAATTAACTTCTACAAACAAATTTCAGATAGGATACGGTACATATACTCCAATATTACTAGGAGATGGTTATGCACCTGTGCAAGGAACAAATTATGGTAAATGGGGCATAGAATACTGGTCAGATTTTGGTGGGATTAACTTTTGGATACCATGGCCAAATTCTGGGGCAGGTAATAACTATCTCTTTCTTCAAGATGGGACGGGTAATATTGGTATTGGAACCCCAACTCCCGAATATAAACTACATGTAGTTGGGGATGTATTTGCGAGCGGAATTTTTACATCATCAGATAAAAGACTCAAAAAAAATATAGTTAATGTTGGACATTTACAGTATAAAAAGCTTTATCAATTAGTTGGTAAAAGCTATGATAAAATAGAAGCTAGGGGACCAGTACCAAACTATGCCAACATACAGGATTCGCTTAAAAAAGCAACAGTGAAGATGCAGTCAGAAAATAATGTGGAGAAATCTAGTTTCGAGTATGGTTTTTTGGCTCAAGATTTTCAGAGCTTATTCCCGGAACTCGTTAAAGGAGATACCTCAAACTCGTTCTTATCTATTAATTATACTGCCTTAATTCCCTTAATAATTGAAGCACTGAAGGATCAGCAAATTCAAATTGACTCCTTAAAGCAAGCACTAACGAAATGCTGTGAGAATAAAGGCAATAAAGGGAACACTGTTCTAGGGAAAAAGAGTGAACAAAATTCTGATAATTCAGACCAAAACAGCCTTTCTCAAAATATACCCAACCCTTTTACTGGTATGACTTCAGTTAGCGTAAATATTGCTAATACATTTAAATCTGCATCATTGCGTGTTTATAATTTAAATGGAGAAGAGATAAAAGTTTACCATATAACAAGCTCGGGCAATAGTAAATAAACATCAATTGTTCTGAATTAAATGCCGGAATCTACCTTTATTCACTTGTAGTGGATAACAATGAAATAGATACCAAAAGAATGATTTTAACAAAATAAGTATGAATATGAGATTGTTTATATTAAAAGTCTTCAACACTGTTTTACTTTTACACGTCTTCGTTATCTCAAAATCACAGATTAATCAGGTGATAAATATCTCAGATTCTCTTGTGATTAATTCAGTGAAACTTGCAGATAGTAACTACTACAGCCAAATTAGTTTAAAGAATTTTGACAATAATTATATAGTTGCTCATCCAAATTTACCATGTCAGTCGTACACATTTATTGTACCTTCAAACGCTATTAATTTCAGTGTATCAACTGTAACAAGTAATTCTCAAATATATAGCTTAATTAGTCACCCATGTCCTTCACAAGAGGATAAGACCTCTAATAATTTACCTTATCAATTTTCGAATCCTGACTCCTCGATTTACAGCTCAAACAACATCTATCCTCAAAATATTGCAGTAATAACTGGAGTAGGCTCGCTAAGAGGTGATCAACTAGTAACAGTGACTGTTTATTCATGTGTTTACAATCCTTATCTAATGGAGTTAACACAATATCACACGATTAACCTAACGTTGAATTATACTATAAATTCTAATTTACCTGATGTTAAAATAAAAGAGGTATACAAGATACAGCAAGAATTAATGCTTCAAACTTTTGTAAAAAACAACAATGATATTAATCAGTATTCAGTTGCATATAAACCATCTAACACCTCAACCTCAAGTTTAGGTAAGCTAGGGGTTTCAGTAAATAGCGAATATGTCATAGTTACAAGTTCTAATTTAATTTCAGCATTCAACGAATTTATTGCATGGAAGAGGAGAAAAGGTATAAAAGTTGAAATTGTGTCTATTGATAATATTTACCTGAATTATTCGGGCGATCTTATTTCTGGGATTAACGACAACGCTGGTAAATTACGTCAATTCTTAGCGGATGCATATAACAATGGTAATGGGATAAAGTACGCTCTTTTAGCAGGATCCAACAATATAATTCCAATTCGATATGGAAGGGTCGAGCTAGATCCTAACATAGACCCACAGGAGTACATGAATATACCAACAGATATTTATTTTGCCGATTTTAATGGAGATTGGGATGTAGATGGTGACGATAAATACGGTGAAGCTTCTCCAGATGACAGACCTGATTTTTATCTAGAGATTGGTATTGGTCGAGTACCTTTTAAAAGTCCCGAGGAAGTTAAAAACTGGACAAGAAAATTAATTCAATACGAAATGAATCCAGGGAATGGAGATTATGCTTATTTAACAAAAGCCTTTTTTACCGAAGCAGATTTTATGCAACAACTTTTGTTTTCAAAAACAATTCTTGATCGTTATACATGGATTCCTACTGCGAGCAGAAATGTATTTCAAGAACAAGGCGGTCCATATACGTTATCGGTACCAGTCTTTCCTAAAGGTAAAGATATTATTGATGAATATAACAAAAACTATGGGTTAGTTACATTTGGTGCTCATGGTGGTGACTGTAATGTTGCTGTTGCAACAAAAGGGGATAATGGCGATGGAGATCAAAGCCCAGTAAAATATAAAGTTACTTCATTTGATAATGGAAGTGCTGGATGTTGTGCTATCAATGAATATGGTAATAGTTTTGAGAATATGAAAATACAAATTATCCGAATATAATCTATTCATATTCATGTGAGACAATGCCATTCGATGTTTTCCATACTCCAAATTATGATAGAAATATGGGCGAAGCATTCACTTGTGCTGTAAATGGTGGTGGTCCTGCATATTTGGGTAATACACGTTATGGAAAAGTTAATGGAGGACTAACTTTAGCATGTTCATTTGGCAAGTTAACCAGTAGGTCAAACGGGCCATTCAATCTTGGAGTTGTTGAAGGACTTTCAAAAGTTTTCCAGTGGCCACAACTTTATACTGCCTATACTCATAATTTACTTGGCTGTCCAGAAATGGAAATTTGGACAGCGGTACCAGCAGTAATGCATTCAGCCAGTGTATCAGAGTCGGAGACTAGTGTGATAGTAAGTACTGGTGGTATAACAGGTGCAACTATTTGTGTTATGAGTGCTCTTGATAACGGTGCGTCATACTATCAGGTAGTTACTAATAGTGCAGGCAGCACATTTACAAATGTGCCTCAGCCCTATTTAGTTACAATTACTAAACATAATTACATTCCCTACATAAAAAATCCAACCGATGTCTATATCCAAAACGAAACAATTTTGAATGACAAGTTTGTTTTCGCAAATAACATATATCTTGGTGAAAATGTTACCAACACCAAAGCCCAAGGTCAAGTATTTATGCAAAGTTCATCAAATATTTTACTTAATGCCAGCAATGATGTATATTTAAATGCGGGTTTTGAAATGCTTGCAGGTACAACATTTGAAATTAAATAAATCATGAATTTTAGAACAGTATTTTTTTTAATTGTATCTACTGCTTTTCAGCAGCTTAGTGCTCAGCAATATAGCTACATTAAATTTCCTGATGACAACGAGGTCTGGGTTCAACAGTTACATTTTGTAGATTCAGTTGCTAATCTTAACGTAATTGTAACAAATGAAGATACAATTATACATGAACAAACCTATAAAAAAGTTTTCGTATTTAATTCATCCGTTTTTCTACCATCAACTGCAACATTTTTAGGCGGTATTAGAGAAGACAGTTTAAAGCGGGTGTTCTATATTGGTAAAAGTATTCTATACAAAATGCCGGCTGCAGGTAATGATAGTGCAGAAATATTACTTTATAATTTTAGTGTAAATGTAGGTGATACGTTACAAGTAGAAGACTATCCAAACTTAATAGACGACTCATTAGTTGTAAGAAGTATTGATACCATAATTTTAGGAAATCAAACCAGACGTTTAATCAAAATAGGATTGCCAATAGCAGATTTTCCAGAAGAGAGGTTTAACTATGTAACTTGGCTTGAAGGTGTTGGGAAGCTCAATAACTTTTACTGTGACTATGGCGGACTTTTAAGTGGAAATTTGGATCGTATACAGATAGACTTAAGTCGGTTTTCATTACATTTTTTAACTCATGGTGGTGATACGATTTACACCTCACCATACAACAGTAGGTGTTATGGTTACGTAGGATTATTTAAACCTGAGGTAGGTATTATTAACTCCACTATTTTTCCTAATCCCACTACAAACCAATTTACCATTAGCGTGACTACATCAACCATAAAAACTGTAAAAATTTACAACCTTACAGGCCAATTGGTGTTAGAACAAAAGCTATCAAACACCAATCAAAATCAAGTAAGTATTGATGCGAGTTTTCTTAAAACAGGGTTGTACCAATGTGTGGTAGAGTTAGCTAATGGAAGTACAAGCACTCAAAGATTGATTAAAGAATAACAAATTAAAAGGTAATAAAAGCGAGACCCAACAGCAGTTTTGTGCTCGCTTTTTTACTTTTTTAAAACAAAGTTGTATAATTGATAGGTATA
>CAZJHS010000012.1:0-50995 GCA_964545895.1 uncultured Chitinophaga sp.
ACTAGTAAGTACTTTTTTGAGTAACCTGATGATGAAGGTCAACGTTCATTTTACCTTGGAAGCGAACTTGGTTTGATTAAAGCTAATACAACTTTATCTGAACTTGAGTACGTAAACAATACCACCTCTGAATATGAATACTTTCCCGACAAAAGTCAGAAAGCTTTAGTATCTAAAATGGGGTTTAAACTTGGATATTGTGGTACTGGAGATTTCTTAAGTTCAGATATTTCAATCGGTTATTATGCCAACTCTATATTAAGTGCTGAAGATTGGCTTTTACCCTACAAACCAAAAACTTCAGCAATTCAAATTTCCTGGCTAATAGGATTTAATTTTTAAGCATGAAAAAACTTAGCATACTTTTAATTACGCTCATCTTTTTTTTACATGTGGCAAATGCACAAAAGCGTAACAATATTAAAGTTATTGGTATTGGATTTGATAATGTTGTTAAAACAGGTTCAGAATTTGACAACGATTATGATACCGATATTCAGGGTCAATTACTTGTAGGCAATTTATTTAATTGGGGATTTGGTTACGAACGTTTGCTTGGAGAGCGATTAGTTCTTGGTGTAAATGTTTGGAACTTTTTTAGTTCAAAAAGTACTTCAATGTATTTTAATACTCAAACCACTTACAATTCTATTAGTGGAAATTCTGTTCCAAAAATTAACTATGAACCAATACAAGTACCGGGGTACTATTTTTATAGTGCTGTATTTTCTCAATCTGGTTTTCAAATAGGCTTTGAGAGCAAGTACTATTTCCAGACACATGACGAAGAAGGTGCGAATGGAGTGTATATTGGCAGTTCATACCAATTGGCTAAAATCGACTATAATTTTCAGGACGTAACTTATAAAGACACTAGCTCTAGCTTAAGTGGTTTTAGAACTGATATAGCTATTAATCCTGCTACAACTTATGTCAACAAACTTGGCATTAAGCTAGGAGTAAGTGCATCAAAATTTGTCTCAACAGATTTCTTTTTGGGAATAAACTATGCACTTCCTGCCAATTTTGATAATGGATTTCACGCGCCAATATCAGCACGAGGAATAAGTTTTACAATGGGCTGGCAAATTGGAGTACCGTTTAAATAATGAGAAATAAAATAGGCTTAATTTTAATTGTATTGTTGTTTAATAGTGTAAACGGCCTGACCCAACCACGCAACATTATTAAGTTTACTCCCATTGTTTTTGATAATATGGTGTCAACCTTAGATTACGGGTCCTTAGACTTGTTAGCATTTAGTAACAAATACAGTTTTGCCATTAAATATGAACGATTGGTAGGGAAAAGAATTGCAATTGGGCTTTGGGCAAATATGTATTATGGTAGTACAAATGATTTATATACTACAGGTGGTAGTTATTCGCCAAAAGATTACCCAAATTTGAAAATAGGTCAATGCACTTATGAGCATGGTGGTTATTTATTAGGATACGAATCCATGTATTATTTTGACGACTTTGACAGTGATGGACCAAACTCCGGTTACCTAGGACTATCGCTTCAGCACGGTACTTTTACCCAAGGAATGCCAAAAGCAAGGTACACTGATCAAAACTATGACTACGTGAATAAATCATTTAACGAGCAAACTTTAGATGTGAATAGAATTGGCCTTAAACTTGGCCGGACTTACACATCAAGCGTATCTTTTGATATATACTTCTCGTTAAGTTACAATTTTACAACAGGTCCAATCAATCAAAACTTTATTGCACCAACCCAAATAAGGCCCATCAGTTTTGGATTGGGTATGTTATTAGGGATACCCTTTTAAACAATGAAAAAACAATTATTACTTATTTCCTGTGCATTGATAACAGGGTTTAGTTACGCCCAAAAACGTAACAATATATTTGTGGACTTAAGTTTTGACAACCTAGTAAAAGCAATGGATGTGGGTGATGACTTTTATGCTGCAGAAAACAAATTTGTTTTTAGCGTGGGTTACGAACGTTTGATTGGAAACCGAATTGCAGTAAGCTTATCTTTGGGTAAGTATTTAAGTGGTGAACCTGATAACGTGAACAGATATTCAGGCAACGCTTATGGTACTAGTCTCTACGTGCCACAAAAAGACGGCATGATAACTTATAAGGGAACATCATATAATGCAAACAATTACGAGGTTGATTATGCTACCTTTTCATTAAAAAACACGAGTTATTTCAAATACGAATCAAAATACTTTTTTAGTGATTTTGATGATGATGGAAAAGTTGGTGGATACCTTGCAGCAAATTATTCACGCAGTACATTTTTAGCAAGCATAGGTACCGTAAAATATGCAAGGGGTTTCTATGCCCCATCGAGCCTTCCTAGCCAATTTGAAGTAAATTATTCGGATGATAATATAACTATTAACCGCGTTGGCCTTAAATTAGGTTTAGCTTATGCTGATGGAACAGGTAGTGATATTTCAGCGGGACTTGATTTTAATATTCCTAGTAGAAACGAAACTTGGAACCTGCCCCTCACATTACGTACAATTTCTTTTAACGTAAACTGGATTTGGTTTATTCCTTTTTAAATTATTAAATACATCAAAAAAAAGTCGCTGAGTAATTTTACTTAGCGACTTTTTTTGCCTTATTGTATTGTATATCTTAAACTAAATCCACCACTGGTTATAATAGTTGGGAATTGGTTTGATGTAGCTGGTGTAGTATGACGGGTGTCGTAGAAAATACGCAAAGTTAACTTTTCATTTATCATGTAATCTATAGTTGGGCGTAACGACCAAGTAGATGTTCCTGCATTGGTAATACTTCCGGGCTGATCAATAGTGCGCAAGCGCGTAAACTGGTTTCTGATACTAAAATCAACTCTAAAGTTTACATCATTTTTAAGCACCAATGTACGGCCACCACTTAAAAATGGTATGCGTAATTTATTGGTACGATAACCTGCACCAAATACCAACTCGTTACCAACTTGCTCGCTTAATTGCCCATTGGTTGTGGCAAAATTTAACGTACGATCGCGTTTGTACTCAAACTTAGCAGTAATGTTTTTTACCATG
This sequence comes from uncultured Chitinophaga sp., assembly GCA_964545895.1. Lineage (GTDB taxonomy): Bacteria > Bacteroidota > Bacteroidia > UKL13-3 > UKL13-3 > UBA6183. The sequence goes on from CAZJHS010000012.1 coordinate 3,044, forward strand.
GTAACATCAATACCAATAAATGGCCCCCAGCGCTCTACAATACTTATGCTACGTATTTGGTATTGCGGACTGTAATCTCCATTTAAATTTTTACTTGCTGTATCAATAATACTTTGGAAAGCACCAACTGTATAAGTTGCCGAGTAAGCATGACTTATGGTAACATTACTTGCGTACTCTTTTATACTCTTAATACGTGTTAAGCCGGTGTATGTTACACGCCAATTTGGTAACGGCACTTTAGGAAAAGGACTTAACGCAAAACCATTTGCATCCTTGCCCGAATAAGCTGCTAAAAATGCAGGTATTAATACATCTTGCGAGTTGCGGCTGTATCCACCTGGATAACTATTGCTATCTAATCCCTTTCCTGGGCGGTTAGGATCTTGTGCAAAACGCTCAGCAATTATCTTCCTATTTTTCTCAAACTGCGTAAACACATCCGAACTACCATCAGCATTATTTTTATCAAATGTAGTGGCCGCAATGTTGTATGAAATAGAATAAGTACCTGCCTCCACCAAAGGACCCACATCACGATGCGTATCTAAAATAGAATCGTAACGGAATAATGATTGCTGCGATTGTGAAGTTTGCTTAGTAATATTTAACTCAACCCTAAAATCAGGCAATGGTTCTAGTGTTGCACGACCAGTAATGTTGTTTCTAAAATCAGTCATGTAATAATTACTTACACGCGTATCTTTTGTTAACCAACCTTTCTGTCCCGCTTTAAATCTATAATCATCATCTTGCATGGCTAGCAAGAAATCAAAGCCAGGTGCACCCATATCAAAATTCTGACCTACGTATTGTGGCTTAGGTGTAAAACCAGGCAACACCATACCATGATTTAAGGTTTGTTGATACGAAACATTTTTAACACTGGTTAATAAACGTAAGGTAGCGGCTAATGCAGGGTTTAGTTTTTTAGCAGGTGCTTCCTCTTCTTCCCCATCTTTTTTCTCTTTATCATCGCCAGGTTTGCCCTTGCCTTTTTTAGTTAATGCTTTGGTTGGTTTTGGTTTTGGTGTGCTACTTGGTTTTGAACCACCAGGATTGTTAAGCTCGCGCAAAATGGCAAACTTATTATACAACATCATTAAATTAAATGTGGCATTCCATGTTTCAACTTTTGAATTTTGAATGGTGTTACCTAAACTATCTGCAGCTGGTGGAGCCTGTTTCCATTGGGTATTTGCTGTATAATTGTAAGTTAAGTTTGTCCAATTTAACAATGGAATTTTATTTATTGGGAAAGTATAATTTACACGTGCAACTTGATCAAACTGTGTTAAGCGCCCGCCTTTCCAAAAATTATTCCACATACTATCTTGCTTAGTAGGTGTGCTTTCATCAATACGGCCTAATGGTTCATCAATACGTGCCATAGCCGTTGAGTTATAATCCAGTTTCAAACCTTTAGTAAGATCATATCTAAACTCGTAATACCTATTCATGGTAAAAAGTTTATCATACAAAGCAGGTATTACCGTATTAGGATTATCGTTATTACGGTTTACAGTAATACCATATCGTCTTTCGGTTTCGGCACGCATACCCCAAGATTGTGGCTTAAAGTACAAGTTAAAATCTTTTATTAACTGTAGCTTTTTGGATGATATAATTTTACCAAATGGCTCCCACGGTTTTGGATTGAAATTGTAATTATACCCTATTTGTCCGCGGTAATTTTGTAAAATATAATACTCTATAGTTTGGTTACGTCTGTATGTTTCGGTGTATGCGTAGGTAAAGTTAAAATTCTCCACATCATAAAAATGTTGATTGCCTGTACCAACACGATTTTTACGCATATTGGTAAAGTTTATACTTCTGCGAGCGGTATAATCATCGGCTGCTTTACTAATTTTTGATACGTAATCTGGATTGGTACTTTCGTCTATTTCCTTTTGTAATCTTACATCAGGATTTAGTGGATTATAATATGGTCTGATGAGCGTGTTACCATACGATAAAAATATAGGAATTGATAAGCCTGATTTTTGCGGGAAAAATTTACCCAACTCAAAATTACTTTGAATATCGTATTGGTATTGATCGTTTAAACTGCGCTCGTTTAACTTTTTATCAATACCACCCCAACCCACTGTAGATAAACTTCCGCTTAACTGCATATTACCAAAATCGGCCAATTTAGCAAGCACACGACCAGTTGCTGCCATACCACCTTTGTTACTAAAATCAGTCATGCGCAACTCATTAAACCAAACTTCACCACACTTAATTAAACCATCATCGGTTGTAATTCCTGGCTTAGATTTAGGATTGCGAATACCAACCATAACCGTACGTGCCTGACTTAAATCTGGCAAACCAATAACCCTATAAATACCAGCCGAACCTTGTCGCTCAAACACAGCTGTAAACGGATAATTGGCGTTGGTACGTGCTATTTTGGTATTTATTAACTCTTCTAAGTCAATTACCATTTCGTTACCTGCAGGCCAAATATCATTGGCATTAGCAGTTGGTGGTACGGTAACTTTTAACGGAATTTCATACTCGTAATAGTTATTGGTTAAATCGGTACCTATACGAATAAAGGCATGTAAATCATTATCCTTTAACAACCCATCAGTTACAGCTTCGGCATGTAAAAACATGCGTAACTTTCCGTAACGTCTTAAATCGGTACTAATGTTTTTAAAGGCAGCACGGGCATCACCATCGCGCAAATCACATACGCGTAATGAAAGTGATTGTTCGTTTTGTTGCACAGCTTGTGGCGCACTAAAATCAACCTCGCGCACAATGCCTGGCGGGATAACATACTTTATTGGCGCACGGTTGCTATTTTTTTCTAAGTTAACCGTTGATACCACAAATTGTGTTCTATCAACATTATCGTTTGGCATGGTTTCTTTACCTGCCTCTAGGTTGCCTAAATACTTACGCCAATCAGCACGCACCAATTGGAAATAAGCAAAACGCAAAATCATATCATTATTAAACCCATGCATAAACATGCGCATAAAACGAATTGATTTAAAATCATAAATCTGTCCTACTTTTTTCTCGTACTCGCGCACAGGCACTTTTAATTGGTACCAAGTAATTTCACGTGTACTGCCATCTTTTAAGGTTGCAGTTCTGCGTACACTATCTGTTACATAATTTTGGCCAACAGCTAAGCGGCTTTTATTAATATCAATTTTGTATTGATAGTACTCTTCAATATCATTAAGTGTAAAATCTCTATTAATATCTTCGTTATCGGGCGAGTTGGTTGCAGTAGTTGGGTAGGCCTCGGGGCTTTGCTCAATAGTTGGCGAATTACCTTGATGGTTGTTGTATTTTTTGTACCTATCTAAGATAGATGTTTTGGCATTATCATATCCGCCACCTAAATAATAAGCATAGTTATCGTTTGATGGATCGTTAACTGCATTTTGATAAGCAACACTTGTTGTACCAAGTTTAGCCGCAACTTTAGCTACATAATTGCTATCAAACCAAAAGCGTTCTCCATCATCATCAAAACCATCTAAGCCCACATCTTGCTTCTTACGAATGCCTGCATCAGCATCAAAAGCAAAATTAATAACTGGCTTACGTGCCATGCGTCCCCAAATGGTTGTATCCATATTCAGGTAATCAACTTCGGCACGTGGCAAACCATTTTCGGCAGCACGTCTGTGGTCGCGCAGCACATCTTCGCTAATATTACCTAAATTAATATAAAACGACCCTGTGTTCGATGCATCATTTTTACATGCATAAGGATCCATCATCCATACTTCAATGTAATCAATATTACTTGCTTCAAAATCATTTTGATCAATTTTACGCATCACCCCACCCCATTTATTTGTTGGGTTAGCTAATGTTCCATCAGCAGTTAACTCATCTGTATTATAGTTATACGGGCCACGCTCTTTAGGGTAAAAAGCTAAATCTAAAGTAGGCACGTTAGTAGGCAAACCTGGTTGTTGTTGGCGCTCCGGAAATAACTCCTTTAACTCAATCTCTCTAACACAATCATCACTCAGCTGTTTATCATCTTTCTGAATATGTTCTGGTGTGTACGTTTCGCTGCGATAAAATGTAGTAGCAATATTATACCACGCAAAGTTTGCACGTTTAAATCCGTATTGTAAATTGTTAGTTAAGTTACCCTCTGGAAATAAATCGGGTTGTCCTTGTGGGGTTGATGCTAACGACCAGTTAAGAGCTGGCATACGCAAATCAAATGGTGTTTCACTGCCTTCAAAATCATCAAGGTAAGCTGTACCGTTTTGCGATAATGCAGATTGTACACCCGGAATTAATTTTGCAAACTCGCCACTTACTGTAATACTCGATACTTCTTTAGTTTCAATAAACGGTAGCTTATCAACCAACTTGGTTAAAAAACGTGAATCTTTTTTATACGTTCCATCAAGCCCAATAATCATGTTTGATATGGGCTCCTCGCCAATATTTACTTTGGGTGTAAGTGGGCGCTCATTTAAATACAAAAATGTACCACCAAAAATAAAATCGTTGCTTTGCTTATAATCAAACCTAGTACCCAATAATGTTTTTTGCTGTACACTAAACAACGAATTACTTTCTGATGAAACTTTGATGCTTGCACCAGAGTTAAGCAAACTGGTGTTTAATATTTTTACGCGACCCAAATTATAATCAACTACATAATCTGCATTTTCGGTAAGTGGTGCACCATTGGCTGTAACCTTTACAGAGCCACGTGGAATGTTTGTACCATTTAACGAAATTTCATTGCTTGATGAGCCTTGGAATGTTCCGCGTAAAAAGAATTTATTGTATTGCGGTAACTGTATAGCCGCAAAACGTGTTGAATCATACAATTCGTAAAATGAGTAATAGCGCGCTTTATCTTTATTGTTTACAAACTTACTGGCTAAGTAATTACCAAATGGCTCAACCACAGGAAAAATAACGCGACCTTGTTGTGCATTGATGGTAACACCATCAATAAAATCAAAAATACCATCTGGTGCTCGTTCTTGCTGCGTATTTAAGTTATCTAAATTTAATACGGTAAGCAAAGGCAAGCCTGTTAATGCTGGTTCGTTTTGCTGCGGTATATAATTTAAATCTGCACCCGATGGATCATCGGCATATATAATGTTTAACTTAAAATCTTTAGGTTGTATGTTAAATGTACCCAACGAGTATACGTTCTTCATCATTAAATCCCACACTGGTAAATCGGGGCGCAACGATGGACCTTTAAGCATTTTAGTGTAAAGTACATTTGGCGTAGTTGCATTTGGAGGTAAATCGGTAGTAAACTCACCTACTTTGTAGTATTGTCCGTTTAAGGTGTACTCAAATGCCACGCACAAAACCTCATCATTATTTAAAGCGCTATTTAAAGATATGTAGCCCAAACGTGTATTTATTGAATACTCGTTGGCGCTTAGTAAACGTGCATAATTAATAATTTGATATTGAGAAATTGGTTCAATACCTGTTACCGCTTGATCGTTGGTTAACTCGTTTTGGATTTGGTATGATTGACGAAGTTGGGCAGTATCTGGGTTGATGCCACGGCCACTTAAATAATCGTACAAACCATTGGCGTTATTGTTTGGCACGGTATCAAACGGATTTGGATTTACTGTCCAAAATTTATTGTTACGCCTCGATGCTTCACCCAAATCTGTAAAGCCTACTACATCGCGTGCGTTTTCAAAAGCAGCCGTTCTGTTGGTTACCCAAACCTCAACCCTATTAATAACTATTGGCGATGAAACGATAGGTAATTTACTTAACCAAGCATCAAAATTATCTCTGAAATAATGAGATAAAAAGTAATGCCTGTTCATGTCATAATTATCTGCTTGAATATCAAAACGCGTTGTTTGAACACCACCTTGTAACTCGGTTTCTGTTGTTTTACCACGTTGTTGAGTTACAATAGAAGTAACTGTTAACTTACCAAATTGCATGGTAGCTTTTACACCAAATAAACTTTGGCTACCACGTATTAAACTTGAAGTAAGCGGAAGATTAACGTTACCTAATTCAATTTTTTTAATGATATCATCATCCTTACCCGAGTAGTCTAACTTAAGCTGATTTTCAAAATCAAAGGTGGCTTCGGTGTCATAGTTCATGTTCACCTTCATTTTATCGCCCACACTACCCGATACGTTTAACTGAATTTTTTGTTTAAAATCAAACTGACCCGTGCTTTGCTGACGCAAAGCAATTGCAGGGTTGCGCACGGTATTGAAGTTTCCCTGAAAAATAAGTTCGGCTGTACCACGCGGCCTAATATCAATAACTCCGCTACCAAATATTTTATCAAAAATTTTAGGACCCACATTTAATGGTGGTAAAATACCGCCTCCTTTTACAAAATTTTGGGCCTGTGCGCGCTGTTTAAAATAAAGATTATTTTGACGATTACCATCGCGCTTTAATTGCTCGTTGATTGGAACAGTAGCCGGAAAACGATATTCCTGACCACCAATGGTTGATTTGAAATTGTATTGATTAGTTTCTGGATCTAACTCGTACTTATTTTTAATGTTTGAAGGTTCGCCCAAATCAAACACATGAGTTTTTAGTTTTTGCTCGTAAGGTTTACGATCTTTAATAGGAAAAGGAAGTTTGGTTCGCGTGCTATCTCCTGTACCCGAACTATCGGGCGGAGCAAAGCTAAACCCTTTAATACCGGAGTACTTAACTGATGATTCGGCTTCATCCCATGCTAAAAAATTAGGCACAGCAGCAAACACCATGCTCGCAAGCAATGTAAAGAAAGACGAAAGCGATATGTATTTTATTTTAGTAAGAGTAAACAAAGTAGAGTTTCGCCATCAAATCAATTTTAAGGTGTGTTTTACGAGTTCTTCAACAGTATAATTAGGGTTTTGCTGTTTCACTTTTTGTAATCCTTTTTCGGCTTCGCCACGTGCAAAACCAAGCATTATTAAAGCGGCTAATGCTTCTTCGGTAGCCTTGTTGGCTTGGCCAAAAGCAGTTAGCTGTTCACCTGAAACTCCTCCAATTTTTTGCATTTTATCTTGTAAGTCAATTACTATACGTTGTGCTGTTTTAGGGCCTATGCCTTTAACAGATTTTAATAACGACCAATTGCCAGAGGTTATTGCTTGCTTTACCTCTAAAGGTGCCATCGATGATAAAATCATACGTGCAGTATTAGGCCCAACGCCACTTACAGATATTAATTGTAAAAATAATTCACGTTCGCTTTCCTCCGCAAAACCATATAGAGTATGGCTATCTTCTTTAACTACCAAGTGCGTGAGTATACGAACCGTGGTTGCATTTCCTAACTTTTCGTAAGTGTGTAAAGATATGCTTATGGCATAACCAATCCCACCTACATCTATCACCACATGTGCGGGCGATTTTTCTGCCAATTTTCCTTCTACGAATGCAATCACTTTTTTATCCTATTTTTGAACAAGGGCTGCTAAAATACTAAATGTTTTTAATTTTGAAAGCTCACGCCAACATTTTTAACCGCAATCAACGCATGTACAAAACCTATACGGCTATTTTTATGCTAATTTTGGGCTTATGGCTTTTGCCCATAACGCAAGGCTGCCAAGCTCAAAACAGCGCAAGTGCTTCCAAAATTAAGGAATATTACCCCAACGGTAAAACCAAGTTAAAAGGCCACTTTAAAAATGGAAATAAGCACGCTAATTGGTTTTATTATGCCGAAAATGGCTTGCTACAAAAACGCGAACGCTACACCAACGGAATTTTAAAGGCAACTTTTAACTACAACAACAAAGGTTTGCTTATCAACGTGGTTAATAAAAACGGAAAAATAATAAACAAAAAAGCCTGCGGTTGCGGGTAACTAAAATTTATACATATTTGCCCCATGCAAGTTGCCCAATTTACCTTCAACGAATTTTCAGAAAATACGTACGTTTTATTTGACGAAACTAAACAGTGTGTTATTGTTGACCCCGGATGTTACAAAGCCTCGGAGCAAGAAGAGTTAACCCGCTTTATTAAAGATAATGGATTAACTCCTACCATGCTTATTAATACGCATTGCCATATTGATCATATTTTAGGAAATGCTTTTGTGGCCAACAAGTACAATATTCCGTTGTATATGCACAAACAAGAAATAGAAACTTACGAAGGAACAAGCCGATGGGCACAGCTGTTTGGTATGGTTATAGAAGAAATTCCGAACAACCGAATTTACCTTAACGAGGGCGATGAAGTTGCCTTTGGTAACACCAAATTACAAGTACTTTTTACACCAGGACACTCGGTGGCTAGCCTTAGTTTTTATGAGGCCAACACGCAACAACTTATTTCGGGCGATGTGCTTTTTTACCAAAGCATTGGCCGAACTGATTTACCTGGTGGTAATTTTGATACGTTAATTCAATCCATCAAAACCAAACTTTTTACCTTACCTAACGAAACGGTTGTGTACAGTGGACATGGCCCTAAAACCACCATTGGTACCGAGAAATCAACCAACCCTTTTTTGATGTAGGCATCAATACACATTAAAAAACAATTAAGCTATACTCGGGGTTTACTATTCGGTTTGCATATTTTTCAAGATATAGTATCTTGGAGTTCTAAATAAACCTTAACAATTTCACAAATTGAATAGAATAGCTATACTCTTTACTTTTATATTAGTATCATTTATCGGCAATTACACGTGGGCACAAACCATGTATACCCTTAAAGGTTCGATAAAAGATAAAGCCACCAACGAAGCGCTTATTGGCGCTACCGTAATGATTAAAGGCACTGCAATTGGTGCATCAACAGATTTTGATGGTAATTTCTCTTTTAAAACAAATACACCTACCCCCTACACTTTGGTGGTAAGTTATTTGGGATATACCCCACAACAAATAACCATTACCCAAACTGATAAACCAATTGTGGTTAAGCTTGTTCAAAATACTACCGAGTTAAAGGAAACCACGATTAGAGATAGCCGCATTACCGAAAAACAAAAGCAAAACCCCATAACGGTTGAAACCATGGATGCCGTGGCAATTAAACAGACTCCGGCTGCTAATTTTTATGAAGGTTTAGCTCATTTAAAAGGTGTAGATTTAACATCGGCTAGTATTGGTTTTAAAATTATAAACACACGTGGTTTTAACAGTACCTCGCCTGTACGAAGCTTACAATTAATTGATGGGGTAGATAATCAAAGTCCAGGGTTGAATTTTAGTTTAGGTAACTTTTTAGGCGCAAGCGAACTTGATTTACAAAAAGTAGATTTAGTAGTTGGTGCAAGCAGTGCTTACTATGGCCCTAATGCTTTTAACGGTGCTATAAACATGCAAACCAAATCGCCATTTTTGTACAAAGGATTAAGTGCAAGTATTAAAGTTGGCGAACGCAGCTTATTTGAAGGCGCGGTGCGTTGGGCGCAGGTATTTAAAAATAAAAAAGGCGAAGATAAATGGGCCTATAAGTTTAATATGTTTTACATGCGCGCTTACGATTGGGAAGCTACCAACTACAATCCAACTTCGCAATCGCCAGTTGGTGCAAATAACGCAGGTGGCTATGATGCAGTAAATAGATATGGCGATGAATTCTCTAACAACGTTTTTTTTGTTGCACCTGATTTACCAGTGAATATAGGTAGAGGGTATTTTTTACGCGAAGGATATAAAGAAAAAGACTTGGTTGATTATAACACCCGAAACATTAAATTAAATACCGCTGTTCACTACAAAATAACAAAAGATATTGAAGCTATTTATGCTTCGAGTTTCAGCACAGGAACTACCGTATACCAAGGTGATAATCGATTTAGCTTAAAAGATATTTTATTTTTCCAGAACAGAGTTGAAGTACGCAAAGAAAATAAGTTTTTCGTACGTGCATACGCCACCAACGAAGATGCAGGTAAAAGTTTTGATGCCTACAATACCGCGCTAATTATACAAAATAGCTCAAAATCTGATAGGGTTTGGGCTGATGATTATAATGCAAGTCTTTCTAATACACTTGGTGCATACCTAAACGGCACTTGGTACAACAGAAGCGATGTTAAACAATTAATAAAGAGTTTCCCAGACCCTAAAATTGTATATATAGAAAACTATTGGCGAACAACTTTAGCAGATCAACTGCTCCAGTATCATTTAGATGCAAGAGCAAAAGCCAGCGGACAAGCAAGTGGACCAAATACTTTCCCACGATTTGAACCAGGTTCTTATCAATTCGATACATCTTACCAGAATGTAACCAGTAAAACCAATACACAAGGAGGTTCTCGTTTATACGACAAATCAGCTTTGTACCATATTGCAGGAGAATATAAGTTTACTTGGCAAAGTACTGATTTTACTACCGGTGGTAATTTTAGGTATTACGCACCACACTCTAACGGAAGTATTTTTTCTGATACAGGAGGCGTGGTAATACGCAACCGTGAAGTAGGTGGATACCTTGGTGCCGAAAAGAAATTTTTTAACAACAATTTAAAACTAAGTGTAACCAATAGGCTTGATAAAAACGAAAATTTTAAACTGCTTTGGTCGCCTGCTGCTACTGCAGTGTATGTGTACAAAAAACAAATTTTCCGCTTTACTGCCTCATCAGCTATTCGTAACCCAACCTTAAGCGACCAATATATTTTGCTTGATGTAGGCCGTGCAACACTTAAAGGTAACTTACACGGATTTGATAGTTTAGTTACTACAAGTTCATTTATTGATGCACTGAATAATGGAAGAGACAAACTGGTGTATTTTAACGTAGCACCTATACAACCCGAAGAAGTTAAAACATTGGAATTTGGTTACCGCGGAACATTACTTAACGATAAGTTTTACTACGACTTAAATTACTACCACAGTTGGTACACCAATTTTATAGGATACAAAATTGGTATTGATCAAAAATGGGAAGCAGGTGCTTTACCCGAGGTTAGAGATGTATATCGTGTAGCGGCCAATGCTACTGATAGGGTTACTACACAAGGTGTAACAGTTGGTTTGCAGTATTTTTATAAAAGATATTTAGGATTTAGTGCCAACTATTCGTGGAATAAGTTAGACCGCAATGGCTCAACCGACCCTCTAATTCCGGCATTTAATACACCTGAACACAAATACAACTTGGGCGTTAACGGACGTGAGTTTGATGTGAAATTGGCTGGAGTAACCAGTAGATTTTGGAGCTATGGTGTAAACTACAAATACCAAACAGGTTTTATGTTTGAAGGATCTCCTCAGTTTACGGGGCAGGTTAATGCATATGATATGGTGGATGCACAAATAAGCAAGAAAATGCCAGCCTGGAAATGCGTTTTTAAACTAGGAGCCAGCAACTTACTAAACAATAAAGTTTATCAAGTATACGGTGGACCACAGGTTGGCCGAATGGCCTATTTTAGTATTGTATTTGAGTTAGACACTTGGAAATAAAATTTTAAATCATCTAAAAAAACATAAATTAGCTAAATCTTTACAAAACTATTATGAGAAAACAACTACTAAAAGTTGCCTTATTATGCGGAGGGGTTCTTTCTGCAATGGCATCAATGGCACAAACACGTTACGTTGATGATGTGTTTGCCGACTACACCAAATCTGCCGAGATCACTTACGACTCGAACAGATCCATGAATATTTTATTCCAATCTGGTTATCCAATTCCATCAGTAAATAACTCACCGTTTATTACTGCAAACTTAAAATGCAATGTTTACTCACCAGCAGGCGATAGTTTAACATCGCGCCCAGTAGTGCTAATTTTGCATACTGGAAGCTACATTCCAGCAGTAGCCAACAAACAAACTACAGGTAACAAAGAAGATAGTGCAGTAGTTGAAATGTGTGCGCGTTTAGCTAAAAAAGGTTACGTAGCAGTGGCCGTCAACTATCGTTTAGGATGGAGAGCAACCTCTACCGTACAAGGTGTACTAGCAGAAGATTTGATTAAAGCTACTTACCGCGGTATACAAGATGTACGCAATTGCATCCGTTTTTTACGTGCTAATGCCGCTACTTATGGTATCGATACGTCAAAAATTATTGTAGGTGGCCAAGGTACTGGTGGTTACATAGCACTTGCTCTTGGCTCAATAGACAAAAAAGACGAATTAGAGTCAAGTGTTAAATTTGTTAGAGGTGATTTCACTCCAATGATTAGTGTTGACACGCTTGGTGATTGGAATGGATTAGGAGGCAACCCATACTTCAACTATTCTGGCGACTCTGCAATTTCTGGCAATGCGCACATGGTATTTAACTATGGCGGATCAATGGGAGATTCAACGTGGTTAGAGGCTAATAGCTTGCCTGTTGTAAGCTTACAAACAGTTAGTGACCCATTTGCGCCATACCGCACAGGTGATGTCCGCCTACCAACAGGACAGGTAGTTATTCCTATGGCATCTGGTGCTGGAGTAGTAATTCCAATGGCCAATAACTTAGGTGTAAACAATAAAATTAACGCAGCTACATTTACTGATGCATACACTACACGTGCTATGGCTGCAAGTAATGGTGTTAAAAACTTATTCCCTATGTACACTGCATTTCCTTTTGATGGTGCACCATGGGAGTGGTGGGATAGACCAATTATGCAAGCAACTCAAGGTACTAGTTTTTACAGCTACCCAATGCCAGCTAACGGTCACTATGCAGATTCTGCATCAATGATTACAAATCCATTTATGAGTGCAGCAAAAGGTAAGGCATACATTGATACAGTAGTAAACTTCGTTACTCCACGTATTGCTGCTCAGTTTGATTTAGCATCGTTTGTTGGTGTAAAAGAAGTAGCTAATGCAAGCCAATTCTTAAGCGTTTATCCTAACCCTGCAACTGATGTATTGTACATCAACTTTGAAAGCAACAGAGGTCAAGTAGCATCATACAAAGTTATGGATGTAACTGGCCGTACTGTATTAAATGGCGATGCAGATGCTAATGCATTTACTTTAAATGTAAACAGTGTAAACCCAGGTTTATACTTTGTAAACATTACCTTAAAAGATGGTAGCGTTGCTACTAAAAGAGTTGTTATTGAATAACACACTTTATACGTATTAAACAAAAAACGCCCCGATAAATTATCGGGGCGTTTTTTTATGCCTTTAGCTTAACATTTATGGCATAAAAAAACCACCCCGATTACTCGAGATGGTTTATACATTTATCGTTTATTTTTTCTATTTCAAGTTAGCCAACATATCTTCAGTCATGTTAGCTAAATCAAACTCAGGTTTCCAACCCCAATCATTTCTTGCATAACTATCATCAATACTTTGCGGCCAGCTATCCGCAATAGCTTGACGAAAATCTGGTGCGTAGCTTATGGTAAATTCTGGAATATGTTTGCGAATTTCGGCTGCTATTTCATCAGGGGTAAAACTAACTCCTGCCACGTTATAACTGCTTCTAATTTTTACTTGTTCAGCAGGCGCTTCCATTAAACTTATGGTAGCTCTTAAAGCATCAGGCATGTACATCATTGGCAACTCAGTTTCTGCACTTAAAAAACACTCATACTTTTTATGTTTAAGTGCTTCGTGATAAATATGCACAGCATAATCTGTAGTTCCACCACCTGGTGCCGATTTGTGGCCAATTAAACCTGGGTAACGAATACTGCGCACATCAACCCCATGCTTTTGATGGTAATATTCGCAATAGCGCTCACCAGCTTGCTTGCTAATACCATAAATAGTATTAGGCTCCATAACGGTGTATTGTGGTGTATTTTTCTTTGGTGTAGTTGGACCAAAAACAGCAATAGAACTTGGCCAATATACTTTTTTTAACACGCCTTCTTTAGCTGCATTTAGCACGTTAAACAAACCTTCCATGTTTAAGTCCCAAGCAAAGCGCGGATTTTTTTCGGCAGTAGCCGATAGCAATGCTGCCAATAAATATACTTGAGTAACTTTATGCTTACTAAAAATATCGTTTAAGGTATTTTTATCCATTACATCAAGTACCTCAAAAGGCCCTGAAGTATGTTCGGGCGATTTTACATCGCTGGCAATTACATTATCGTTGCCATAAATATTACGTAACTCTTGCGTAAGCTCAAGTCCAATTTGTCCTTGCGAACCTACGATTAGTATTTTTTCCGTTGCCATTTATTATTGTTGTTTTTAACGTGCGCAAATTAAAGGGTAAATCATCAAAACATAAAACACATTTATACACGCTAATTAGCCTTTATGCTAAACCCTTGTTGCAAGGTTGCTCCTCTAAATTGTAAGCCGCTATCGGGCAAATTAGTACAAGGTAAAAGTGCATCCCAGCATTGTTGGTTGGTATCTGGCACATAAAGTACTCCGCCACTTACACCAAAAGTTTTTAATTGGGGCTGATGATATGGAGGTGGCAAAATAGCTACCGATCCAACTTTATGCTGATTAACTATGTTTTTTACTTGCAGCACGAGCATCACCACCATAAAAAATAAGCATAAGTTAAGCATGTGCTTGTGCAGCAATTGCTGCATCCAAACTCGGTTTATTAAGCCTAAACCCATAGCTATTAAAAATACCAAATAGCCAAATACAAAGCGTGGTGTTGGGCCATGTGTAAACCACAAATACAAAGCCACCAAACAAGTAATTGCTATTATCCAATATTGGTGCTTTTTAAAGTATTGCTTAAAGGTTGGGTTGATTAAAAGTTCGACCCCTAAAAATAAAATAAAGCCAACACCGCCTACCAATAAAAACATACTAAACACATCTAACGATGCTATCCAATGCGGCCACCATTGGCTTAATGTAAAATAACGTGCTACTTCAATATCTACTTGTGGAGCGCGTGCATATGCAAGGTTTGCATATACCTCGTAGTTTACTATTTCGGGTCGCATTTGCCAATCAACAGCAAAAATATTAGTACCCTTTACCGGAAAAAGTAAGTAGCCCGAGTTCATTACATTATGAGTAAGCCAAGGTATAAAAAGTAGTAACACAAATACCAAGATTACTCCTACGGATTTAAGCTGAAAACCTACTTGTTTATAAAGTACCCATAACACGCCAGCAGCAAAAATACCTAAGGGCAAAGCGCTAAGTTTAAAGGTAATTAATCCTAAAGCCAGTAATGCCAATAGTAAAAGTTCGGTATGTTTAACCGATTGGGTATCCATCAAATCAACAAACCAACTAAACAGCAATACAATACCCGAAGTAATAATTAAATCGTTGGTAACAGCGCCTGTATATTTACGTGTGGCAATTACTGTAAAGTAAAGTAGCAGTATAAAATTACGCAACCAAAAACGTTGTTTTAAATGTGGGGTAACAAAAAGCGCCACCATAATTACTAGGCCTGCATTGATTGTGTACAACGAACGCAATCCTAAAAAATGCATACCCGAAAATGCGTTAAGCAAAAACCAGTTACTGTTGTTGCCTAATTGCCTGCGTATGTTGCCCAAGCCTGGCACGGCAGCATATTCTTCTATCCAGCGTATGGCTTGCAAGTGATAATCGCCTATATCTCCATCGGCTTTGCGTTGCACAATATTGAGTATAACTAATAGCAACATCAATACTCCAACGGCAATATGTTGCTTTGATGAAATGGCATGCAAACTAGCTACTGCATCTTTAAGCAGCGATTTAAATTGTAGTGATAAAGCCAATATAATACATGCCAATATAAACACATGAGCATAGCCATCAACCCTAAAAAACAGATGATAGCTTTGCAATAGGATGGCCATAAAAACCCAGCCCGATAATACTACCAATGTTGGATGTATTACCGGGCTTACTTGGTTTATGCTTTTGCTTATGAGTTTAATAAAAATTAAACCCATAGCAAAGGCAAGCATTAAGTTATAAAAAATTAACAGCGCACTAACCAACATAGGTTAAGCTTGTTTTTTGTTTGATTTCAGGAACGCCATTAAGGCAACTAATAAAAGTCCGCCATATAATAATGCACTCGATACTAAGGTTACTGTTTCGCCTGTGGCTACCGCTTTAGGCTCAAACTTAAATACAATTTCGTGCTCACCTGCAGGTACTTTTAATCCACGCAAAATATAATCGCAACGGAAATGTGGAACCAATGCTCCATCAATGTATGCATCCCATCCTTTATCGTAATACACCTCGCTAAATACTGCTAATTGCGCATTGTTAGCCTTGCTTTTGTATACTAATTTATTGGGTTGGTAGCTGGTTAGTTTAATAGAAGCACTGCTATCGGCTGTTAGCGTTAATCCTTCAACCTCGGCTGCAAAACGTTTATCAATAAAGCACTCTTGTTTTGAGTTGATGTTGTTTAGCGCAGCAATTTCGGCATCTGCGTTATCAACCAAAGTGTATTTATTTACAAACCAAGCATTGCCATTAGCACCTGTGTTTTGCTGTGCAAATAAGGTGTTAGCACTATCGGCTGCTATAAAATATTTAACATTTAACATGTTATAAAGCTCTAAACTTTTTGGGTTGATAAGGCTTTGAGTTGCCATAGTTTGTTGCTGTATCACATCTAAAAACTCTTGGTATCTGCGCATTTTAGCTCCGTGATAGCCACCAATAGATTTGTGGTAGTATGAAGTTAATGCATCTTGATCTAAGCGTTGAGTTGTATTATACACACGGTAGTGCGGGTCTTTATCTTGAAGGATAAATTCATCAGCAGCTGTTTTATCTACTACGCTGTTATTTTTTCTGCGTTTCTCGTAATCGCTATCATTTAAGTAACGTTTATCAACGCCCCATAAATCAACCAACACAAGTACACCTAAAATAAGTGCTAAAATTTCTTGTTTAATTTTACCTAAAACAAAAATCCAAATGGCACCAAATGCTAATGCAATAAATAATAAACTGCGTAAAGCATCCATTTGGCGTACACTTGCACGTGCTTCGGTTATGGCATCAATAGGTAAACCATATTGTGTTAATTGCTTATCTATTGCTTCAGACTCAACCGATGCCAACTCGGGCATGGCAGCAAAAATCAAACATAAACCACCAACTGCAGCGCCACTGTATAACAAAGCTTTTTTGATGTGCGCTTTATCCAATTTGCCGTTAACAATATCGCGTATGGCAAGTAATGCCAACATAGGGAAAGTAGTTTGTGCAATAGCTAAAATAAAAGTTACCGAACGGAATTTATTGTACAATGGAAAATGATAGAAGAAAATATCTGTTAAGCCCATAAAGTTTTTTCCCATAGAAAGGAAAATGGCTAAGGTTGATATGCCTAAAATCCACCATTTTTCGGTGCCTTTAACCACAAACATACCAAGCACAAATAAGAAACAAATGATGGCTCCGTAATAAACCGGACCAGCCGTAAAAGGTTGCTCGCCAAAATAAGCAGGTATGCCTTGCGCAATTTGTTTGGCTTGCGGTGCTAGTTGTGGATTAGATTTAAATGATTTTTCCATGATGCCTTGCGTGTGCGGATCGCCAGCATTTGCACCTCCAAAAAAGTTAGGTATTAATAAAGTAAATGGCTCGGTTACGCCATTACTCCATTGTAAGGCATAATCTTTATCAAGGCCAGTTGATGCAGGTTCTGCATCTGTGGCAGCTTTACCCTTTGTAGTAGACGTTAACTCAGAAGGACCACGAATACTGTATTTTCCATACTCTTCGGTTACCAATAAATTAGTAATGTTTGAACCTAAAGCTAATACCGCTGCAACTAATAAAAAGCCACCTGTTTTTAGCAAATTGGGAATTGTTTTTTCGCGAATAGCCATTACCAATTCAACAATCATCCAAGTACCAATAATAAGCGCTAAGTAATAGGTAATTTGTAAGTGGCCTGCAGCCAATTGCATAGATAAACCAATACCAGTAAGCAAGGCCCCTGCCATTTTTTTATTACCTAAAGTAAGTTTAATACCAGCTAATACTAGAGGCATTAAAGCAATGGCATTACCTTTACCTGCATGTCCTGCATCAATATTTATAAAGTTAAACGAACTAAATGTAAACGCCAATGCACCAATAATGGCAAACCACGGACTTACCTCAAAAACGATTAATAAAATATAAAAACAGATGTACAGTAAAAACACTGTTTCCAGCGGATTACCAAAAGTTTTATTAACTAATTTATAAATTTCGTTTGATACGTTGTTGTAATAAGTGGCACCAATTAAATAACCTGGCATACCCGAAAACATACTGTTAGTCCAGAAGGTACGTTCACCTGTTGTTTTCTCAAAATTGGCAATCTCTTCGTACGAAGCTCTCCACTGCATTACGTCATGTTGCTTTAACGCCTTACCGCTCATTAGTGGCGAGAAGTAAGCAAACATTACCAACATAATTACGCCTACCGCAATAAGATGTGGCAGAAACTTTTTAAATAACTCTTGTTTGTTCATCCGTTTAAAAAATATGGTTTCGAATATAAACGGATTTGTGAGTTTTTTTATTCTTTTGGGTCTTAAAAAGCCAGTAGACTTATAAATAAACTTGATGGCACAGTAACCAATTGGTTTTAAATAAAAAACGCGCCCACCAAATTGATGAGCGCGTAAACTTTTATTTGTTTATTAAACCTACTTGTGCTGTTGTATAAGTTGCTTTAATACTTGTGCTTGCGCTACACCAGCTTGTCGCCAAACAGCATTACCGTTTTTAAACAACATTAATGTAGGTACACTTTGTATTTGTAGCTGCTGCGCCAAAGCCTGATTTTTATCTACATCTACTTTCAATATAATAGCCTCATCGCCAATTTGGCTTTTTAGTTCTTCTAAAATGGGTTTCATCATTTTACATGGGCCACACCACTCTGCAAAAAAATCAACCAAAACAGGTTTATTGCCAGCTATTATTTGTGAAAACGAATTTGACATAATTTTAAGGTTATTTTACTTCTTCAAACGTAACATCTTGCGTGTTATTTGCATGCGGTTTTGCTTGCGTAGGTTGCACATTACAATGCCCACCCATACAACCCAAACCTAATACAGAAAGGCCGGCTACATAGGCTCCTAAAAAAGCCATACCATACTGATGCGCCATAATTGATTGGATAATTAAAGTGATACCCATAAGTAAGTACAACACCCTTACAAAATTCCAACCGGTTAAAATACGTTGTTTCATTACTTACCTAGTTTACTTCTTAAGCTCATCCAACCACCGCCATTGTAAACTTCAAAGCCGTTTGATTTAAGTATACCACGTGCCGAAGCACTACGCATACCACTTGCACAGCAAGTAATAACGGGCTTATCTTTTTTTAGCTTGCTCATGTTTTGTTGCAAACTTTGCAATGGAATATTTATCGAGCCTTTAATATGTCCGCTATCAAATTCGCCTTTGGTGCGCACATCAATAATTTGAGCACCATTTTGAGCCAACTCTGCTAAGTTAATTTGTTGGCCACCGCCAAATAGTTTCTTTATAAAATTAAGCATGTTTTTAGTTGTTGTTAAGCATATAATTTACATCAAACCAGCTTCCCCCATTTTGGCAATCTACACCAATACTTTTAAAGTAAGCGGTTGCTTGTCCGCTGCGATTGCCACTTGCGCAGCAAAACACAATAGGTTGTGGCAAAGCTTTAATTTCTTCGGCACGCGCTACTACTTCGTTTAAAGGAATATTTATACTGTTGGCTACATTACCACCCATAAATTCCTCTGGTGTTCTTACATCTACTACAGTTACTTGTTGCATATTTATTTTTCTGTTTTTTGTTGTTGTTTTTGTTTTGATGAACTCCCTAATATTCCACCCATTAATGCACCATATAAGGTACTATTTATTGGGTTTGATGTGATAGCACAGGTACCAGATTGGCATCCTACAAAATAATAGTAGGCATAACCCAAGCCCGCACCAATAGCCGCACCAATTAATATTGATTTATACTTTAGTATGCTATTTTTCATTAAAGCATAGTGGTTGGACAAACGTATTCGGATACCTTAAATGCTTGATTAGACTTAATGGCATTAAAGCCGCCACGTACATTAATTAAGTTGTGGTATCCGCGTGCTTTTAATATAGAAGCAAACACTACCGAGCGATATCCACCAGCACAATGCACGTAATAGTTTTTGCTTTTATCAACCAATAACATGCTTTCGTTAATGTAATCTAATGGGGCGTTTTGAGCTTCTAATATATGCTCAGAAAAATACTCGCTTTTTTTGCGTACATCTAAAATGTTTAATTGGTGTTTTGATGATTTGTACTCGTGTGCAAACTCATCAACCGAAATGCTTTCAATGATATCAATATCTTTACCAGCATCAACCCAAGCTTTAAAACCACCTGCTAAATACCCAATTGCGTTATCGTAACCAACACGTGCAAGTCGCTTAACCACTTCATCTTCTCTTCCTGGTTCGGCAACAATTAGCAAAGGCTGTTTTATATCTAATATAAGCGTACCAACCCAAACAGCAAAGCTGCCATCAACACCAATATTAATTGAGTTAGGTATAAATCCATGCGTAAAAATATCGGCATCGCAGGTATCTAAAATTAAAGCTCCTGTTTCGTTAGCGGCAGCATCAAACTCGGCTACTGATAAAGCACGCGTACCTTTGTGCATAACACTATCAATGCTATCGTAACCATTAATATTTAGCAATACATTTTTAGGAAAATAAGCAGGCGGAGGCATTAAACCTGTTAGTACTTCTTGCACAAATTCAGCTTCGGTAATACTAGTGCGCAACGCATAATTTGTTTGCTTTTGATTGCCTAATGTATCGCTGGTTTCTTTGCTTAAATTTTTACCACAAGCACTACCCGCACCATGCGCTGGATAAACAATAATATCATCGTTTAAAGGCATAATTTTAGTTTGCAACGAGTGATATAAATGTTTGGCTAATTTTTCTTCAGTTAAATCGGCAATTACATGTTGTGCCAAATCAGGTCGGCCTACATCGCCTATAAATAAAGTATCGCCCGAGAAAAGTGCTGTTTGCTTACCACTTTCATCTGTTAATAAAAAGCAACTACTTTCCATGGTATGGCCAGGTGTATGAATAAGTGTTAACGTGGCATCACCAATTTTAAACACTTCTCCATCTGTACCCACGTGCATATCAAATCCGGTTTTCATCACAGTTGGGCCGTACACAATTTGCGCACCAGTTTGTTTAGCCAAATCCACATGTCCGCTTACAAAATCGGCATGAAAATGGGTTTCGAAAATGTATTTTATTTGTGCTCCACGGCTCTGAGCCATTTCAATATATGGCGCAACTTCGCGCAATGGATCTATGATAGCTGCTTCTCCCTTACTTTCGATGTAATAAGCACCTTGGGCTAAACATCCTGTGTAAATTTGTTCTACTTTCATTTTTTTTAGAATTGTAGTACAAAGGTAAAACAGCAATTTTTAGCATTGCGTTACAAAAGTTACAAAGGGCCTGATTTTAATTGTAAAGCAAAATGATAATTATTAGTTAAACACTTACAGCAGCTTTAACTTTAACTCGTTTATGCGATTGTTGGTTACTGATATAATGGTAAACTCAAACTTACCTAATTGAATTACTTCGCCTTTAGTTGGAATATCCTCGTGCTCGGCAAAAATGTAACCGCCTAAGGTGTTATACTCGCCTTCTGGAATGTTTAATTCGTATTTGCTGTTTAAGTAATCAACCTCAAGGCGTGCATTAAAAATAAATTCATTTTCGGTTAGTTGCACTTCGGCCAATTGCTCCACGTCATGTTCATCTTCAATCTCACCAAAAATCTCTTCCATAATATCTTCAATGGTAACAATACCCGCAGTTACACCCAATTCATCTACCACCAAGGCAATACTTTTGCTGGTACGTGTAAATACGTTTAGCATTTCGTTGGCCGACATGGTTTCGGGAGCAATTTCAATTGGTATTAAAATAGCACGTATGCTATGTGGTTTTTGAAAAATATCTTTTTGATGCGCATAGCCAATAATGTGATCAACCGTACCTTGATGGATTAATATTTTTGATAACCCTGATTGCACAAATTTTTGGTATAAATCTTCAGTTGATGAATCAATATCTACACTTACTAATTCAGTACGTGGTGTCATACAATCGCGTAAGCGCACGTTACCAAAATCAAGTGCATTTTTAAACATTTCGGTATCTACATCAGCATCTTCTTCTAAATCCTCTAAACTATCAGTTACATATTGGTCTAAATCTACCTTTGAAAACACTGGAGTAGTTTCATTAAAATCAACCCTAAAAACTGCATTTAAAATAACTTTAGCAAGCCAAGTAATAAAATGCACCAAAGGCCAAAAAATATAATACGCAAGTAAAAACGGATAGGTAAGTACGCGCAATACCACATCGGGGTTTATACGAAATAATACCTTAGGAATAAACTCGGCAGTAACCAAAACTACTGCAGTTGATAATAAGGTTTGAAGCAATAATAACAATAGCGTGCTGTGGGCTGTTGCAGGAATAAATTGGGTGATGTAAGGATTTAAAAAATCGCCCATGTATATACCATAAATAACTAAACCAATATTGTTACCTACTAAAGTTGTACTAATAAAGCGCGAAGGATTAGCAACAAATGGCGAAAGTAATTTAGCTTGTAAACTGCCTTGCTTGCTGCGTAACTCAATTAATAATTTATTGGCTGATATAAATGCAATTTCAATTCCGGAAAAGAATGCCGAAACCAAAATGCTGCATATAATAATTATTGTGGTATTCATTTAATTAAGGGCAAAGATAATAAAATTACAAGACTAGGTTAAGCACCACAAAGCATGTGCTTATTTACCACCTTTTAATCGGAAATAATAAACGGCACCAAACACAATGGTTAGTATATAAAACATGTAAGCTTTGCCAGCCACAAAACCATCAAAAATGGTTACATATACAGCCACCAATAAACTTGCAATAGCCAATATTAACCAATTACGAACTATAAAATTGTGCATACTAAAATTAATTATCTTGGGGTTTGGGTTGATGTTCGCCTTCGGCTGCATCCGTTTTTACACCACGTTTGTAAATAATTAATCCATTTAAAAAGTTACGCAAAATTTGGTCGCCCATGGGTTTAAAGTTAGGGTGATCCTCGCTGCGAAAAAATGCACCAAGCTCGCTTGTGGTAATTTTAAAATCAACCAAAGCTAAAATCTCAATAATGTGTTCGTTGCGCAAGTGCAAAGCCACACGAAGCTTTTTTATAATATCGTTGTTACTCATATGGGGTTAAATTACTTCGTTTTATCGTTCATTAAAAGTTTAATGTAAAACAGCGGATTGCGCAATTTTGCACGTAAATCTAAATCCTCAAACATGCAACTAATGGTTTCGCGTAGGGCTTTGTTTTTATGCGCTTTGTTTACCACAAAATTAAATAACCAAGGGAATTTACACAGCTTTTGCATGGTATGACTTAGTTTTAATTCATCCCACTGACGGGCGTAAAACGCATCATCAAATTGCTTTAAAAATGCTGCATCAAACCTATTTTGCTTAATGGCTTCAATAATATGATTAGCGGCCATCATACCACTGTATAATGCATTACCAATTCCTTCACCCGTAAATGGATCAATTAGCGCACCAGCATCACCCACCAAAATAAAACCATCGCCACTTAACTCGCGTTTTTTGCTACCTAACGGTAAGCCCCAACCTTGTATTTTACCAACAAGTGTGGCATCCTTAAAACGCTCTTTAATGTTAGGATTATTTTCTATAGCCTTAAGCATATCGGCCTTAAGGTTTACTTTACGTTTGCTAACCTCGCTGCTTAACATACCTGCTCCTACATTGGCCATGCCATTAGGCAGCGGAAAAATCCAAAAATAACCTGGCAGCATTTCGGGTAAAAAATGCAACTCAATAAAATTTTGCGGATGCATACCCGTTACGCCTTCGTAGTATGCACGTATACCTGCACAATAATGGTCGTTTTCTTTTTTTATGGTTGATAGTGCTTTGCCAACCACACTTCTATCTCCCTCGGCACCTACTAGTAATTTTATATTACTTAAAGTTACCGCAGTATTGTCCTTTTCATAAACAATTTCAAAAGTTGTATCCGTGCGTTTAATAGTAGTAAGCTCAGCCCCATCAATAACGGTGGCATAGTTTCTATCTAAACGTTTGTATAATTCGTAATCAAAATCAATACGTTTGCTGATAAACCCAGGAGGATACTTCTCCTTGCTCATATCTTGCTTAAACGGAATATCAATAGCCTTGCCATTGGGGGCTACAAATTTTACTCCCCAGCTTTCTATAAACTCGTTTTTTTGTTGATCAAACGAAGGAATTATACTTGGATCGAGCTGGTTTAAAACATAAACTGTTTTACCGCTCAATGCATCACCACACACTTTATCGCGCGGAAAAATGGCCTTATCAATAATGGTATGCGGTATTTTGTTTTTAGCTAAAAACAATGAAGTGGAACAGCCTGCCGGGCCTGCACCTATGATTACAATATCGGATGGATTTTGTTGCATGTGCTGCAATGATACTAAATTGAACGCGCATTTATACCGAACTGCTGCTAACTGCCCGATTAACTTTTATTAATCTGCTGTCAGGTACTTTATCTATAAAAATAACCGTTTTACCTATTGCGGCAAACAACCACAGTTTTGTTAAGTTACTAGTAATTAAGGGCTAAAAAATAAGTTACGATAAGTAAAACCTATTTACTTGGTAAGCATTAACCGACAGCTATTGCGCCAATATGTCAATGGCTTGATTTTTGGTTAAATTCGCACACTACAAAAAAGGAGCGTCTGCACCTTATTGTATTAAATAACATTACACACGCATGAAAGTTGAATTTAACCAATTGCCCGATAACGCACGAGTTTGGATTTATGCAGCAGCACAGCCACTTAACCAAACGCAGCAGCAACACATTACAGCAGCAGCCAATACCTTTACCGAAAATTGGACCGCACACCAAATGCCCTTACGCGCATCGTTTAAAATTATTAACGATTTGTTTTTAGTGTTTGGGGTTGATATTGCGCACCACGAAGTAAGCGGTTGTGGTATCGACAAATCAGTTCAATTGGTACAAAACTGGGAAAAAGAATTAAGCATTGATTTGTTTAATAGATTGCAATTAGAATACTTACACCAAAACCAACTTCATACATCAACCAAAGCTAAAATTACCGAATTGTTGGCCAACGGCACCTTAACACCCGAAACACCTTTTTACAATAAAACTGTTTTAACCGTTGCCGATTTAAATAACAACTTTATTATACCACTTAAAAATAGCTGGGTATATCCACAAATAGCAAAACAATTAGCCTAAAGGTTGATTAAAACCCTTTTTGTAAGTAAACTTGCTTGCTTTTAAAACTAAATTACTAAAAAATAAATACTAAATGGCAGATATAGAACCAAACGACCTGCGCCCGCAGGATCCAAAAAATCCCAATTCACGTAAACCAAAAGTGCCTCAAATGCCAAAGTTTAATTTTTACTGGATATACGGTGTAATCTTCGTAATATTTTTAGCCACCTTGTTTTTTCCTAAAGACATGGCTATTC
Organism: uncultured Chitinophaga sp.; assembly: GCA_964545895.1. Taxonomy (GTDB): domain Bacteria; phylum Bacteroidota; class Bacteroidia; order UKL13-3; family UKL13-3; genus UBA6183. The sequence continues at coordinate 28,517 of CAZJHS010000012.1, forward strand.
GTACCAATTGGGTGCGCGTACAAAACGAAATGATTATGCTTAACAATGTAGATAAAATTACCATTGTTAACGAAAAAATTGCCGAGGTTACGCTAAAAAAAGAAGCCGTAACCAACGAAAAATACAAAGACTTAAAAGATCGCGGAACCCTTTTTGGTAGCGAAGTTGGGCCACATTACTATTTTGAAATTGGTGATGTAACTCAATTTAGAGCCGACCTAAAAGACGCGGAAGCTGAGTTTTTGAAAAAAACAAATACACCACTTACAATTCCGGTTGAATACACTACCGAGAAAAACGTATTTGGCGATATGTTCCTTACTTATTTCCTACCTATTTTATTGTTGTTAGGTTTGTGGTTATTTTTAATGCGCAGAATGGGCGGAGGAGGCGGTGGCGGAGGCCAACTGTTTAATATCGGAAAATCAAAAGCACAACTTTTTGATAAAGAAAATTTAGTAAAAGTAACATTTAAAGATGTTGCCGGATTAGATGAAGCCAAGGTGGAAATTATGGAAATTGTTGATTTCCTTAAAAACCCAAAAAAGTATACCAACTTAGGAGGTAAAATACCTAAAGGAGCTTTGTTAGTTGGCCCTCCGGGTACTGGTAAAACCTTACTAGCAAAAGCTGTTGCTGGCGAAGCAGGTGTTCCTTTCTTCTCACTTTCAGGTTCTGATTTTGTGGAGATGTTTGTGGGTGTTGGGGCAAGTCGTGTACGCGATTTATTCCGCCAAGCTAAAGAAAAAGCACCGTGCATTATTTTTATTGATGAGATAGACGCAGTTGGTAGAGCACGTGGCCGTAATATGGTGCAAGGCGGTAACGATGAACGCGAAAACACCCTAAATCAATTGCTTACCGAAATGGACGGTTTTGCTACCGACTCGGGTGTAATTATTTTAGCAGCTACCAATCGTCCTGATATTTTAGATGCGGCTTTATTACGCCCCGGACGTTTTGATAGACAAATATCTATTGATAAACCAGATTTAGCTGGCCGCGAAGAAATTTTTAAAGTGCATTTAAAACCACTTAAACTAAATGCAGATGTAAGTGCAGCTCGTTTAGCTACACAAACTGCTGGTTTTGCTGGTGCCGAAATTGCCAATGTGTGCAACGAAGCAGCGTTAATTGCAGCCCGTAAAAGCAAAACAGAAATTGACATGCAAGATTTCCAAGATGCTGTTGACCGTGTAATTGGTGGATTGGAAAAGAAAAATAAAATTATTTCGCCCGAAGAAAAACAAATTATTGCTTACCACGAAAGTGGCCATGCAATTGTAGGTTGGTTTTTAAAAGACCTTGATCCTTTGGTAAAAGTAAGTATTGTACCACGTGGTGTAGCAGCTTTAGGATACGCACAGTATTTACCTAAAGACCAATATCTATACACCACCGAGCAAATGGAAAACATGATGTGCATGACCTTAGGTGGACGTGTAGCAGAAGATATTATTTTTGGCCGAGTAAGTACAGGTGCGCAAAACGACTTAGAGCGTATTACCCGCATGGCTTATGCTATGGTTACTATTTATGGCATGAACGCCAAGGTTGGTAATGTAAGTTTCCACGACCCAAATAATGAGTATGGTTTTACCAAACCTTACAGCGATAAAACAGCTGAAATGATTGATATTGAAGTGCGCAATCAAATTGATGCGTGCTACCAAAAAACAAAAGAACTGTTATTAGAAAAACGTGATAAATTGGAAGAACTTTCGCAAATATTATTAAAGCGCGAAATCCTATTCCAACACGATTTGGAAGAAATTTTAGGTAAACGTCCTTTTGATGTACAAGAATTAGTTGCAACAGTTGCGGAAGTGTTACCCGAAACAACCGAGCAAGAAGACACAACAACAATAGCATAATACTTGTACCATTAATACAAAACGGCCCCGAGTGAAACCTCGGGGCCGTTTTTTTTGTGAATTTTTGACTATTATTTTCTGAACTTCAACCTTATTTTCGCTTACCAATAAAAGCAAATGCACATTATAAACTACCTAAAAAGAATAATTTCTATACTCATACTTGTTGGTGCATCTATCAACAGCAAATCACAGATAGTTACAGTAAAAGTGGAGCAAGAAACTGGCTTTTTTACAAAAGCATTATCAAACAGTTGGTACCTCATTCAAAACAATAATTGGGGATTTACCCTGAACAACTGGAATAATAAAAATGCATTTTTTGTTGATTATAACTTTGATACCATTTCGAATACTTATCTCAATTCTATTCATCAAAACACTAAAGAAATTGGATATATAGTAGCAGCAAACAATGACAATTGTTTTAGGCTATACAAAAACAAGTTGTACTTTTATGATTCATCTTCCAAAACAGAAAAAGTAATTTTAAAATTCCCCTTTACATACAAAGGAATACGCTATAATTTGTATGAAGGAAAATCAAAATCGATGGAAGGCTTTAGCGCATACTTCGACAGTTTAACAAACAGTATTATTTTTCATATTATGCCTAAAAAAAGATCTGATTTAAACGCAGATTGGGCGATACAGAAAAATGTAGCACACAAAGCCAATCTTTTTATATGGGTAAATTTTAAAGGGGAAATTATTGATGGCATTGGAAAATATGATGGATCATACAATTACGAAAACATGGACCACATCGGAATACGTCATTTTACCATAAATAAATTAGAACGGAAAATGATTATTACACAAAAGGCGTCTACTAATATTCAAACATATAACCTCAATAGTAAAAAAACTGAGGTAGTGACGCTCAACACCAACCAGATTAAAGGAGACTTTAGCAACTACAAAAACATACATAAAAATGATTCACAAGAATCAATACTAAAAATACTTATTGAAACTCCAAGTTTTGACGATGTGATTTACAATGAAAATAACAATTGCTATTACGTGCTTAGAAGTGATCCTACAATTGATACAACGTGGCAATTGGCTGAGCAAAAAAACATTTTTTCAATTAAATCAATGAACAAAACAAAGAAAGCAAAAGTATGTAGTCCTGGGAGTCCGCAAATGTTTGATCAATTTAAAGTATACCGTTCAAAGCCTTTATTTATTCAAGTATATAACCAACATTTCAATTTCCTAGGCGAGTACCATGTTAACTTAGCAAGCGCTGTAAGGATGGTAAAATCATATCCAAACTATATTTTAGTTAACAACCCTCATTTAACAAAATCTATGTTTAGAATTTATATTCAATAACTACCTCACATACATCTTCACGTGTTCAATTCCGCCCTCCCAAAAATGCTCGCCTTTAGGGGTTAAGCCATGGCGTAAGTAAAAGTTTTTAGCAGCCAATTGCGCATGCAAATACACTGGTTTTTCATCTTGTGGCACATCAGCAATGATGCGTTTTAATAATGCAGCTCCAACTTCCTGGTTTCTAAATGCTTTAGTTACTGCAAAGCGTTCTAATTTATAGCCTTTATCGGTAGCACGCCAACGTGCTGTACCAATAATATTACCATCTTTAATGGCTATGTAATGGTACGATTCTTCCTCAAATTCCCACTCAATATCCTCCGGACAGTTTTGCTCAATAACAAACACTTCCTTTCTAATTTTATGCGCCATATCAAGCTCCTCAGGCCTTTCAACCAACTTTACTATTATCATACTACGAGTTTGCAAAAAAAGTTTATGTTTGCAAACATAATATCATTATTTATTACGCAACATGAGCAATATAGTTGAATTATTAGGCGCCAATGCCGACAGCTTATTAAAGCACGAATGTAAAACCATCAGTAAAGAGCTAATTCATGCTCCTAGTCCAACATTTGTAAACGACATTTTTGGACAAAGCAACCGTAACCCGCAAGTAATGCGTAGTTTACAACAAATTTATGGAACTGGCCGTTTAGCAAACACAGGTTACGTTTCTATTTTACCAGTTGATCAAGGTATTGAGCATAGTGCAGGTGCTTCATTTGCTCCAGCTCCACGTTATTTCGATCCTCAAAACATAGTAGAATTAGCTATGGAAGGTGGTTGCAACGCAGTTGCATCTACATATGGTGTTTTAGCGGCTTGCTCACGCAAATACGCTCACAAAATTCCATTTATTGTTAAAATTAATCACAACGAGTTTTTAAGTTACCCTAATAAATTCGACCAAATTATGTTTGGTTCGGTAGAAGAAGCTTGGAACTTAGGTGCTGTGGCTGTAGGTGCTACTATTTATTTTGGTAGTGATGAAAGCGGTCGCCAAATACAAGAAGTGGCTGCTGCATTTGAACGTGCACACGAGTTAGGTATGGCTACTATTTTATGGTGCTACTTACGTAACAACTCATTTAAAAAAGATGGTGTTGATTACCATACTGCTGCAGATTTAACTGCACAAGCTAACCACTTAGGTGTTACCATCCAAGCAGATATTATTAAACAAAAATTACCAACTAACAACGGTGGTTACACTGCGTTAAACTTTGGTAAAACACATAGCAAAGTTTACACTGAGCTTTCATCAAACCACCCAATTGATTTAGCACGTTACCAAGTGGCTAATTGCTACATGGGTCGTCAAGGTTTAATTAACTCTGGTGGTGAAAGTAAAGGCGCAAGCGATTTAGCAGAAGCAGTAACTACAGCCGTAATTAACAAACGTGCAGGTGGTCAAGGTTTAATTTCTGGTCGTAAAGCATTCCAAAAACCAGTAAACGAAGGTGTAGCATTGTTAAATGCTATCCAAGATGTTTACTTAGATAAATCTATTACATTAGCTTAATTACATAAGCAAGTTTTAAATGCGGAAGTGAGCATATCACTTCCGCATTTTCACATTATTTACATCATTACTATGAGTTGGTTCAAACGTGTAAAAGAAGGTATTACCACATCAACCGAAGATAAAAAATCGGTACCTGATGGATTATGGCACAAATGCCCTCGTTGCAAAAAAGCCATTACTACTGCCGAGCATGAAGCCAATCAGTTTGTTTGCCCAAGCTGCAGTTACCATGACAAAATTGGCTCGAAAGAATACTTTGAGTTGTTGTTTGATGAAAGCAAATACACCGAATTATTTGCCAATATTAGGCCAACCGACCCACTAGAGTTTAAAGACACTAAAGATTACAAATCGCGCTTAGCCGAAAGCCAAAAGAAAAGTGGCATGATAGACGCCATGCGTGTGGGTACAGGAACTATTCACAGTTTCCCCATTGTAATTGCTTGCATGGATTTTAACTTTATTGGAGGAAGTATGGGTAGCGTTATGGGCGAAAAAATTGCTCGCGCTATTGATTACGGCCGCGAAAATAAAATTCCGGTAATGGTCATTTCAAAATCGGGTGGAGCGCGTATGATGGAAGCCGCATTTAGTTTAATGCAAATGGCTAAAACATCGGCAAAATTAGCGTTACTAGCACAAGATGGCATTCCATACATTAGCTTACTAACCGATCCTACAACAGGTGGTGTTACGGCATCGTTTGCGATGTTGGGCGATTTTAACATTGCCGAACCTGAAGCCTTAATTGGTTTTGCCGGACCACGTGTAATACGCGAAACTATTGGTAAAGATTTACCTAAGGGTTTCCAAAGTTCGGAGTTTTTGTTGGAGCATGGTTTTGTTGATATGATTGTAAATCGTACCACTTTAAGAAACCAACTGGGGCAGTTACTATCTTTATTGGCTAACAAACCAATGGTTAAAACAGAGGTAGCTTAATAAAATATTACAAAAGTTTAAAAGCAGCACAACTTAGGTTGTGCTGCTTTTTTTTATGCCACTTTTAATGTGCTTATATTTTGTTCAACTTGTTTACGAATATGCAAATAGGTTTGATTCATTTGGTATAGCATCATTCCATAAAAAAAGGCCTTATCTACAAATTTGGGATTGTATCTGTATGTCCAAAAAATTAATTTCCAGAAATATTTACGGTCTTTATCCTTAATTCCTAATAAAAACAAAACCCTAAGTGCAAGCCAAAAATCAGCAAGTTGAATTTTGGGCTTTATTTTTATGTTAGATGAAGTAAATTGATGGTGTTTAAAAAATTGTTGTATCCGTTGATAAGCAAACTCAGGCGGATAAATTCCTTCTATTACTTCCAAAAAGCCTTTAAGTAGTTTCTCTTCGCCCATTGTTGGTGCAATGTTGGTGTCACCTTCTTCAAAAGCAAAATCTTTGGTAAGTCTCTTTTCACGTTTCATGCGCTCAAACAACTCCGTGCCTGGTGGAGCCTTTAAAATATTTACAATTGGTAACGGAATGCCACTTTCTTGTATAAACTTGCGTTGCGTTTCAAAACTCTTGTCGGTATCAGTATCAAAACCTACAATAAAACCACCTGAAATGATAAACCCTTTTTGATGAATAAGGTGTATGGTATCCAAAATATTTCTTTTTAAATTTTGGTTTTTATGGGCATGTTTCAAACTTTCTTCATCAGGTGTTTCTATGCCAATAAACACATGCCTAAATCCAGCATCTGCCAACAATTGCATGAGCTCTTCATCATCCACTAAATTAACGGTAAGTTGGGTAGCAAAGAAAAATCCAGGATTTGTTCTCTTACGCCATTCAATTATTTGAGGCAATAACTCCGCCTTTAACAACCTCTTGTTTCCAATTAAATTATCATCGGCAAATAAAACCAGCTGAGTATTTCCATTTTTTTCAATGGCCTCTAGTTCACTAATTATTTGTTGGGGAGTTTTAGTACGTGGTTTACGTCCAAATAATGCAGTTACATCACAAAAGTCGCATAAATACGGACAACCTCGAGAATACTGCACTATGGCATACAAATAATCATCCATGTTAATCAAATTAAACTGTGGCAGTGGCGATAAAGTTACATCTGCAAACTCTTTAGTTTGATAAATTTTTTGAAGTGTTTGATTTTCTAAATCGGCCAAAAATAATGGAAGGGTTATTTCAGCTTCGTTTAAAATAAAATGGTCAACACCTTGAAATCTCTCGTACTCGTGTGTAAACAAAGGCCCACCAGCCACAACTTTTACCCCATTTTTTTGGCATTCATTCAAAATAGCTCTAACGGATTCTTCTTGAACATTCATGGCAGATAAAAAAACATAATCAGCCCATTTTAAATCGTTAGAAGTAAGGGACTTTACGTTTAAATCAACCACCTTTTTTTCCCATGTTTGGGGCAACAACGAGGCTACAGTAAGTAAGCCAAGCGGAGGGAAAGCTGCCTTTTTGCCTGCCACCTTAATAAAATGTTTTAGGGCATAAAATGTGTCGGGCATTTCGGGGTAAACCAACAAAATTTTCATGCTGTGAAATATAAATATATTCGTACCATAGAAACAAATAATTAAGTAAAATAACAATTTGTAAAAAATACACTGCTCAAGATTTAACCTCAATAATTACAGCATAAGTAATTGATTAACAAATATATTTAGCATTTATTAACAGCTAATATTGTATAATAAAATAAAACACATACTTTTGCGACTCAAATTTTTTAAACAAAACTAAATTATGTATTTGACCACAGAAACGAAGCAAGGTATCTTCGAAAAGTACGGTAAAGCCAAGTCTAAAGCAGACACAGGTTCAGCTGAGAGTCAGATCGCATTATTTACTCACCGTATTAATCACATTACGGGCCACTTAAAGCTGAACAAAAAAGATTTTTCAGCTGAGTTAAGCCTAGTGAAATTGGTAGGTAAAAGACGCGCTCTTTTAGACTATTTAATGAAAAATGATATTTTCCGTTACAGGGCAATCATTAAAGAATTAGAAATCCGTAAATAAGCATTATGCATTATTTTGGATTTACGATATCAACCCAAACCATTGCGTTAACAGTTATATCGTAAAAAATTCATACAAAAGCAGGGACATTGTCTCTGCTTTTGTGTTTTATTGTAAAATGAAAATCAGGTCTTAATTTCAAAGAAACTAAGGCTCAATAGATTAAAAAGAAACTTCAAAACAAATAAACCTTGCAGGGAATAGGCCCTGTAAACAATTAAACAAATGAGTACAGCAACAACAAAAACGTTTGAAATTGGTGGTAAAACCATTTCAATCGAAACAGGCCGCTTAGCCCGTCAGGCTGATGGAGCGGTTGTAGTAAAAATGGGCGACACGATGATTCTTGCAACTGCAGTATCAGCACGTGAAGCTAAAGAAGATGTGGATTTTATGCCACTAACCGTGGATTACCAAGAAAAATTTGCTGCCGTAGGCCGCATACCAGGTAGTTTCCACAAACGCGAAGCTAAATTAAGTGATTACGAAGTATTGGTTAGCCGTATTGTTGACCGCGCTTTACGCCCACTTTTCCCTGAAAATTACCATGCTGATACGCAGGTAATGTTACAGTTAATCTCTTCAGACAAAAACTTAAACCCTGATTGCTTAGTAGGTTTAGCTGCTTCGGCTGCTTTAATGGTAAGCGATATTCCGTTTAACGGACCAATTTCGGAAGTACGCATAGCCCGCATTAATGGCGAATTTGTACTTAACCCATACATTGACCAATTGGCTAATGCTGATATGGATTTAATTGTAGCAGGTACCGAAAAAGATTTAAACATGGTTGAAGGTGAGTGCAGCGAAGTAAGCGAAATAGATATGCTTGCTGCTTTAAAAATTGCTCACGATGCCATTAAATTACAATGCAAAGCGCAATGGGAATTATGCGAAATGCTTGGTGGTAAAAAACCAGTACGCGAATACAACCACGAGCGTAGCGATGAAACTTTAGCTGCTCATATTCGTGAGTTTGCTTACGATAAAATTATGGCTATTGCCAAAGGTGCTTTAGGTAAAAACGAGCGTAGCGATGCGTTTAAAGCTGTACGTAAAGAATACGTAGCACAGTTTTACCCAGAAGGTAGCGAAACACAACCTGATAAGTTTTTAATGAACAAATACTTCCATGATGTGGAGTATGATGCAGTACGTGCCATGATATTAAACGATAAAACACGTTTAGATGGTCGTAAATTGGATCAAGTTCGCCCAATTTGGAGTGAAGTAGGTTACTTACCAGCAGCACACGGTAGTGCAGTATTTACACGTGGCGAAACGCAATCGTTAACCACTGTAACTTTAGGTACCAAATTAGATGAGCAATTGCTTGATGCACCTATGAATGCAGGTTATGCAAAATTCTTGTTGCATTATAACTTCCCTTCATTCTCAACTGGCGAGGTAAAACCTAACCGTGGCCCAGGCCGTAGAGAGATTGGTCATGGTAACTTAGCATTACGCGGTTTAAAACGTGTATTACCACCATTAACCGAAAGTCCTTACACCATTCGTATTGTAAGTGATATTTTAGAATCTAATGGTTCATCATCAATGGCTACAGTATGTGCTGGTTCGTTAGCATTAATGGATGCCGGTATTAAAATTAGCGGAGCTGTAAGTGGTGTTGCTATGGGTTTAATTAGCGATGAAACTACAGGTAAATACGCCATTTTAACAGATATTTTGGGTGATGAAGATCACTTAGGTGATATGGACTTTAAAGTAGTAGGTACTGCAAAAGGTATTACTGCTTGCCAAATGGATATTAAGATTAACGGATTGAAATGGGAAATGGTAGAAGAAGCTTTAAAACAAGCTAACGCTGGCCGTTTACACATTATGAGCGAAATGAATAAAACCATTAGCACTCCTAATGTTGATTACAAACCACACGCTCCACGTATCGAAACCATTATTATTGATAAAGACTTTATTGGTGCTGTAATTGGCCCAGGTGGTAAAGTAATTCAAGGTATACAAAAAGACACAGGTGCTACCATTTCTATTACCGAAGTAGGCAATACAGGTGTAGTAGAAGTAGCTGCAACTAATGGCGAAAGCATGCGTAAAGCTGTTACCATTATTAAAGGCATTACGGCTGTACCAGTAGTTGGCGAAGAATACGTAGGTAAAGTAAAAACCATTGTTGACTTTGGTGCATTTGTTGAGTTTTTACCTGGTAAAGATGGTTTATTACACATTAGTGAAATAAGTTGGAACCGCCTACCAACCATGGAAGGTGTGTTACAAGTTGGCGAAGAAGTGAAAGTGAAGTTAATTGAAATTGACAAACGCACTGGTAAAGTAAAATTATCGCGCAAAGCGTTAATGCCACGTCCACCACGCCCTGAAGGCAAACCAGAAGGAAATGCTCCTGCTGAACAAGCTCCAGAAAACAACGCTTAAGACGTTATTATTCATACGAAAATAGGCCACCCATGGGTGGCCTATTTTCGTTTATTTTAGTACGTGTTAGTGCTTCACTAACTTTACAGTACTTATTTGCCCCTGCGATGTAATGCGAAGCAAGTACACAGCCGGGCTTAATGTTTTTACATCTAGAATTAATCTGTTGGTTGCAGTATGGCAGGTTGTATTTAGTAACACTTTCCCAGTTAAATCCATCAACTCAAAACGTGTATTGTTGAGAGATTTGTCAGAATCAATAATCATTTCAGCGCTAATAGGATTGGGAAAAATAGAATATGATTGCGTTACATATTCTGCAATACCCGTATTATTAACATAGATAAATCCGTTTAAAAACGCAGTACCATTTGGCGTTATAACCGTAACGTTTCCTGTTGAACCAGTATCAACTGTAGCCGTGATAGCAGATGCCGATACCACAGTATAGTTTTTAGCATTAACACCGCCAAACAACACCGCACTCGTGCTAAGTAAATTACTTCCATTTATGGTAATTAAGGTTCCGTTGCTCCCAGTTTGTGGACTAAACGAAATTACACCTGGAGCATTATTACCTACACTAACCATGGTCGTTACACTATCTCTACAACCATCAACAGTGGTAATCAATGCTTTTATTAGTGCTGTACCTTGATTAATCCACTTTATTTTTATTGCATTAGTGCCTTGTCCGAGTGTAATTATTCCATTAGTTACACTCCAAGTGTATGTGTGATTTGATTGCGCAGTAACACTGTAATCGTATACCAGTTGCGTATCTAAAACGGTTGTTGCACCTGTCATAACTCCTATACTTGGTTGAGCAGCAACAATGGCCATTCTTGTAATACTGTCGCTGCAGCCATTGCTTGAGGTAGCTTTTAATTTTATAGGGTATGTTCCTGCGCTCGAAAAGTTAAGGGTAAGGCTTTGCAAACTACTTGTATTGCTTCCCCAGTTCCATGATCGGGTGTAACTACCGCTACTCATGAAACTCGTATCTGTTAGTGTAAACGAATTACCATTCAAACACTGCTTGTCATTATTTATGGTAAACCCAACTCTAGGACTTGGTTTTGACTGAATATTAACATTGCTGGAGGTATCTTTACATAATCCTCCATTATCTATAACTAGTCGGTATACACCACCCAATGTAATACTTAAGTTGTTGGTGTCTGCGTTGTTTAATAATTGGTTGTTTAAGTACCAACCATAGGTTGCATTAGGGTAATACGTACTGCTTAACAGCAACGATTTACCTTCACAAAAACTAGTACCAGCATTTGCGATAATTGTTGCCGTTGGAGCGCTATTTACATGAACAGTACTTACTGAAGAATCCTTGCAATTTTTATCACTTGTAAGCAACAACTTAACCGTATATGAGCCAACACTGGCAAACGTTTTTGTGCCTGAAGATGCCGTTGATGTTGTTCCATCACCAAAACGCCATAACCGTGTGTAACTACCCGAATCAATAAACGAACTATCGCTATAAGTCAGGCTCGCATTTCCTATACATAAATTACGGGAAGAAAGATCAGCCAGAGGAATTGGTTTAGGGTTAAACACGATATCATATACCCCTCCTGTATCTCTACAATTGTTCATTGAATTGATACATAACACCGCATATCTACCCGATTCTGTTACACCATAATTAGACGAATTCTGACTTGGAACAAGTACATTATTTTTAAACCATTGATAGGTATAATAATTAGGTGCATAACTTACCGATAGCCTAGTGGTGTCTTTTTGGCAAGAGTTGCTTGGAACAGAAGAAGGAAAAAAGAGTAACGGTTCTACATAGAATGGTTTAGTAACAGAATCTTTACACCCCATATTACTGATGGATACTAGTTTGATATAAACCGCACCAGTTACACTAAACGATTTATTGATTGTGGCTGTGGTATCTGCACTATTGATGCTGCCACCAAACTGCCATGTTCGGGTTAGACTGCCCGTTTGTATACTACTTGAATCGATAAACGGTTGACTTTGGAACAGTTTTGTACACTGAGTAGGTAAAGAGAAATTTGCAGTAGGTAGAGGGTTAATTATTGGTGTTATAGGATTAGAGTAATTGATACAATTAAGCACCGTATCGGTAATAACAAGTACATAAGTGTCTGTCGTTTTAACCCAAAGGCTACTTTGTTTAGCGTTATTGATTGCTACGTTATTTTTGAACCATTGGTACGTATAGTTTGGCTGAGAAAATGATGCGAAAAGTAAAATACTATCGCCACTACAAATTGCTGTAGGTTTATTGGAACTCACAAAGGCTACAGCCATGTTATTACTAACCTCTATACTGTCTAAAAATGGATTAACATAATCAGGCGTTGATTTATTGTAGCAAAATCTTACGTAGTATTTACCCGGAACCAGATAAGCGAAGGTGTCCGATAGCATTAACCTAGGTTGATTTAAGGTATCGCTAGGGGCAGCAGTAGGGTTCACATTGATAGGAGAAACTGACCTAAAGCCGTTCGTGAAATTTTTATCATTAGGAGCATTGGCAATTTGAAGTGTTGCTGAATTTATGCTCGTATTTAGTTTAGTTTTATACAGCTTATAAACCGTTCTTCCGCATAATAAAGCCGATTTACTGCTACTGAACGTAGGAGTACTCTTAATTAAAATATCAATAGACTGTGTGATTCTACCTACACTAGGGCACGATTTATCAAAAGCTGTTAAGGTAAAAGTATATGGCAAATCTCTACTATCTGTACTGTCTGTTTGCCAACAAAACTGCCATTGATCTTCACGTGGACGTGGCTGCCCAACACCCACAGGATAATTTGGTCCAAATGTGAGTCTCCCTGGTCTTACCAAACTTGAATCCCACGAAAAATATGTAGTGTCAACTCCGGGAGTAAATGGGTTGATATTACTGTCTTTTGCAGTGATGGTAAAACACAATTGCTGTCCAGGATTTACCTCAAACTTCAACGCCTTACTCCTACTAGGAATACCTCCATTTACAGAAATTTTAGGCGGATCATTGACCGGACAATTGACTAAAATCATTTGTACGTCTCTATGGGTAATTCCAACTAAAACCGGTACTCCTAACGAATCATTCGTCCATTGTTTAACACGTATATTCATATTACCTGGAATATAGGTTGCGGTATTATTTACACCATTAAAACTAATGTATCCAGTAATTGAATCTATAATTACGTAAGGACCGTTGGGTTGAGGGTAATTAACATGGGGAGCTTTGGTAGCATTTAAAGGAAAAGGGTAAGTTGGACTTCCTGGAGCTGCGTAAGCAACAGAGGTACCACCTTGATTTAAGGAATTGGCAATTTCGTAAGTTAAAAAATCACCATCAGGATCAACGCCACCCATATTATATACGATTTCTTGATTTGCACAGACGGCAATAACCGGTTCATTTTTAAGAATAGGCGAATTGTTTCTACATGGATTAGAAGATTTATCAAAAATGTTAAGTGTAGCACCAATTCTGAAGCTCTGTGAATTAGAGGACACTAAGTTAAAAATACCAGGATTGCGGCAACACAACTCCCAATATAAATCCCAATATTTACATGTTGAACTATCTAAAGAAGTTGCACTGAGGTTTAACGTACCTTCAAAAATTAGTTTCTCAACAGAAGGAGAATAAGGACCTGCTGTAACTTGTCCTATATTTGTACATCCATTTTTAGCAGAGTTACCGCAGAAATCTCTTACGGATTTACTAATATCTTCAACTTTTATCAAATTGAGGGTAAAAAACACTTGGTTAGGGGTTGCATTACATCCTACCGGATTAAGTGATGTGTTAGGCCGAGCAACCATCTGTTGTGGGCACGACATACTAGAACACAAAGCCACACCTGTGCAATCGCGGTACATGGTAAGTTTTACTTTCCAAACACGTGGTCCTATGCAAGTATATTCTACATCACCACCAATTATATGTGATGCAATTGCTTGAGGTGAAACTAAAACTAAACACAAAAGTGTTAAAAAAAGTAAATGTTTTTTCATAGATGATTTTATAGCTACACAATTATACTAAAAACAATACATTAAAATAAAATTAACGCATTTTCTTTATAACTGAATCAGCATTGGCAAGGCCATATAAAATCAACTGCAATACCCACATTTAACTTTCAAAAAATCCCGCCTCGATCCCGAAGTATTTCGAGGCGGGATTTTTTTATGGGGATTGATTCTTAATTTCCCCCTCCTTTATTCACATTAATTTTTATTAATACTTATCCCGAGAATTATATATTTGTTGTTACCATAAAACCGAACCATTACCTATAACCATTGTTATTTACCCAATGTTTACATTTTGCCTATGCTAAACAAAAAAACTCCCATACTAATATTTATAATTTTTGCCTCATTTATTGCCAAATCTCAAACTGCAAAAATATACGCTAATAATACTTTACAAAGTAAAGGGGGTACGTTGTCTCTGTGTCAAAATCAAAACATTAATTTTATTGACAGCTCTTCTAACTCAAACGGAACGAGAAATTGGATTTTTAAAAATGGTACGCCCAACAACTCCAATGCACAAAACATTTTTGTAAGCTTCAACACGGCTGGAACTGATACAGTATTTTTAATTTCAAATGGAACATTACCAGATACAACTTTTATATTAGTTAATGTAAAGCAAAGACCGTTACCTTCATTTACTTTTACGAATAATGTTTGTGCAGGTACAAATGTAACTTTCACAAATACATCAACAGGGGCAGGAACACTAACACATAATTGGACATTTGGGACTGGAACAGGAACACCACCAAACTCAACATTAACAAGCCCAACGGTAGTGTTTAACCCAGGCATAGGAGGTGGAGTTTTTAGTTATTCTGTAGTGCTACAAGTTACTTCTAGTAATGGTTGTACCAATAGTGTGAGTCAACTTTTAAACGTAAAACAACTTCCTGATGCGAGACTTGATACATTAGCCGGTAACTATGACCCGCTTGAGAAAATTTTTTCAAATTGCAGCGCAACAGGTTCTAATCCTAATTACATATTTCCTGTTTTAAATTCAAGTACAACATCAAGTACCAACACTTCATATACAATTAATTGGGGGGACAATAATTCAAATACATATTCTTCAAGCTTCACTACTGCAAGCCATAATTACACCTCGTTAGGCTATTTCAACATTGTTGTAACCGCTAATAATTCAGCAACTGGATGTAGTAATACGAAAAGCTACCAGCTTTTTAATGGCTACCAACCTTCTGGTAATTTAGTTAATCCTGGATATTTGCCTCAATACTGTAATCCATCAATAATTGGGTTTCCGATTGATACTGCACAAACGAATTTAAACCCTCCTGGAACTGTTTATACATTTCAAGTAAATGATTCAACTCCAGCACTTACATTTAATCAGAGTAATTTACCTCCAATAATTTATCATACTTTCACAAAGACATCATGCGGAACAACTAGTTATAATGGGTTTACGCCATACCAAAATTCATTCCAAGCCACCCTTGATATAAGAAATCCATGTGGCCCTGCTGGTGGTTCCTACACACCAATAAGAGTGATTCAAAAGGTTAAAGCAGATTTTGTTATTCAAGACACAATTTGTATATCAAATATGTTAAATTTAACTAATATATCAGTTGGGAGTTATTTTAATACTAGTGGAACTACTTGTTTGTCTAATTTGAATTATTTATGGTCGATATCACCTGGTGCAACTGGAGTAAACTATAATTTGGTATCAGGCTCAACTTACACTAGTAAAGATATTAATATTCAGTTTTTGACTCCTGGTTTATATTCAATAAAGCTACGTGCTGGTCAACCATCTAATCCAACTCCAACATGTGATAAGGATTCAATTGTAAAATGGGTTTGCGTTCAGCCTATTCCTAATGCATCCTTTAATTTTTCATGGAACACGAGTAGTCATTGTGCACCATCAATACTATCATTTACTAATACAAGTAATACGCTTACATCATGCGGAACAACGAATTATGTATGGAGTGCAACACCTAGTGGTGGAACTAGTTTTGTTGGAGGCACTACAAGTAGTTCTATTAACCCGCAAATACAGTTTTTAAATGCCGGAACATTTAATATTAGGCTAAGTATTACCAATAAATGTGGAACAGTTTTTAAAGATACAACTGTAGTTATTAAGGGTGTACCTCAAGTTCAATTACCAAGTGATGTGAACTATTGTGATACGGTTACTTTAGCATTCAATCCAACTAACACATCGCACGTGCCTACTTACAACACCAATGGAGGAAGTATTTCATCTTACACTTGGAGTGTAAGTCCTGTAGGATATGTGTTTGTAGGAGGCACAACAGCATCAAGTCAATATCCAATAATTAGATTTACACAACCCGGTACCTACAAAGTAAAAGTAGAGGCAACTAACGAATGTGGAAGCAAAGCGGATAGTCAAATGGTAAATATTTGGAGTCCTGTTGGAGTTCCGGTTGTGAGAGACACTTTTTCGTGTGGACCTAGTTCATTTTTATTATCAGGTATAATTGGTACTAATGGTACAACTTTAAGATGGTATAATGATTCAACTACAAGTACCATTTTAGCAACAGGCTTAACTTATAGTACAACGTTGTTATCCGTTACAAGAAACTATTTTGTAAGCTCATACAATGCTGCTACTGGTTGTGAAAGCAGAAGGGTTAGGTTTACGGTTTTGATAAGGCCTATTCCCGGTGCGCCAACGGGAGTTAAAGTAACTCGTTGTGGGCCATCTAGTGTTTCATTGAGTGCAACGGTTGGAGCAAACGCTAATAACATAAAGTGGTATACAACTTTAGTTGGTGGCACACCTTTATATACAGGAAATCCATTTGTTACACCTGTTTTAAATGCTACAACAATATATTATGTATCGAGTTTTGATACCGTTTATGGTTGTGAGAGTAGTGCTAGGTTTGCCGATACAGTTGTAATTAATCCTTTACCATCAGTTAATGCAGGAAATGACACAAGCTTTTGTAATCTTCCGGGAACAGTAAATTTGTTAGGTACACCAAACGGTGGGGTTTGGAGTGGTGCTGGTGTAAATCCGTTAGGTGTTTTTACGCCAACAAGTGTTGGAATTGGTGTTTATAATATTGTATACACTTATACCAATTTGGTAACTTCATGCTTGAATAGAGATACGGTAAAGGTATCAGTGGTTGGTGCAACATTACCAAACGCTGGCTCGGATACTTCTGTATGTAAAAGTAATAATACAATTACATTTCAAGGAACTCCATCAGGCGGAACATGGGGCGGTACTGCAAGTATTACCTCATCGGGAATTTTTACACCTGCATCTGTTGGAGTTTATACTTTGATTTATGCAACAGGTTCGGGTAGCTGCTTGGCTCGTGATACCATTTTAGTAACTGTTAAATCTTTACCACAGCCTGATTTTATAATAGCAAATGGCGTATGTCCAAATCAAAATATTACAGTGAGTGCTGCTAATGGTAATGCCACTTCTATTATTAATTATAGGTGGTTTATCAGTGCCACAAAGTCATTTTCAACGAATATAATTGGCAACAGCACATTGCCCATTACAACTATTTCGTTCCCCGAAAATCAAACTACAGACACAGTGCTTTATAGCGTAAAACTTGTACTTACAAATGCTGATGGGTGTATAGATAGCGTTACAAAAAATGTAGTTTTAAATAAACGCCCAAATACACAATTTACTGCAAGTGGTTCTGGTTGTGGCCCAAGTACAGTTTCTGTACTTAACTCCAGTACTAATAATCCAAATTCATGGAATTGGAGCTCTTCACCTTCAACTGGTGTTAGCTTTAATCCATCAGCAACTGTAAATACACCAACTATTTTATTTCCTGCAAATACTACTTCATCAACTATTAATTACAAACTTTATTTAACTGCTACAGTTAATGGAATTGGAGCAAATTGTTTTGATGTAGATTCTTTTACTATTCCTATTTATCCTAAGCCGTTTGTTAGTTTTAGTAACACTATTGATTCTGGCTGTACACCACTTACATTAAGCTTGGATAATAAGAGCGATCCTAAAAATGGAGAAATTCAGTCTTCAATGCCATTTATATGGAGGATTAATAACCAATTCTTGTCTTCGGATTCAGTACCTTCAGATTTGTTGATTTTAAATAATCTTCAAAAAGATTCAATTATCAATATTAAACTTATTGGTACAACCACACATGGATGTTCTGATTCATTAACCAAAACAATAACTGTTTTCCCTAATGCAAAGGCTAATTTTTCATTTATCTCATCAAGCAGTTGTGCTCCATTTGTTATTGGGAGTTCTAATGTAACAGTTAATAGTTACCCTCTTGCCAATTCATCATACGCTTGGCAATACATAAATCCATCCACAAAAGCTATTTTGAACAGTTCCGTTGGAACAACACCACCAGGCTATACACTGAGTAATCCCAATGATTCTGTATTGCTACGATTAGTTGCGTTTAGTTTGAAGGGTTGTAAATCGGATACTATAGAACAACTCTTCAAAACAATTTCAAATCCGGTTGCAAATTTTGTAACAAGCGATTCCGTTGGGTGTTCTGATTTGAACGTTCAGTTTACAAATACTAGTTCAACCGGTGTAGCAAATTTCTGGTCTTTATCTACTGGGTATACAAGTACAAATCGAGATATAAATAGGCTTTTTGTAAATACTTCAAATGTTACCGATTTAGTAGTACAAGTTAAACTTGTAATTACAGCAGGGGGAAGCGGTTGTAAGGACTCGACAATTAAATTTGTAAGAGTTCTTCCTAAGCCATCATCACGAATAAACTTACCATCTAATCAACTTTGTGCCCAACAGAGCTATCCAATTTCTGCAATTTCATTAAGTAAAAATCCATCAACATATAGCTGGTCAATAATTGGTAATCAAAGTGCAACTCTTTCAAATGTAACTAGTGGATTAAACACATTGAGTTTACCTGATAATAAAAGTAATGCAGATAGTTTAATCACGATTAGTTTGAGAACAACCTCTGTTGATGGTTGTTTCCATGACACAACAGTTCAAATAACTTGGTTAAGAAGACCAAATTCAATATTTACAATGGTTCCCAATTCATGTGGACCAAGCAATATCGCTCCGGTAAATCTTACAAATAACTTCCCTTTAAATCAGCTAAGCTGGAATTGGTCGGTAAGTCCAGCAGGAACTAATGTTACTGTTCCATCTTCGTTTCAGCCAAATATCTTTTTTCCTGAAAACAATACCAATGACTCGATTAACTATTCGGTAAAATTAGTGGCTACTTCAAACTTTGGATGTATAGATACTACTTTGAGGATGGTAACGATTTATCCGCGTCCTCAGGCAAATTTCACCTCTTTACCTACATCCGGATGTACTCCACTAATTGTTACATTTGATAACAAAAGTAATGCAAGAAATAATGAACCTTACAATTCTATGTTCTATAAATGGTTGTTGAATGGCCAACTTATTTCTACAGACACTGTTATTAATGATATTACATTTTATAATCAATCAACCCAAGACTCCATAATTTACATTACCCAAATTGCAGCAACGAAACATGGATGCAGAGACACAATAACCAAGTCAATTACTCTCTATCCCAATCCCAAAGCCTTATTCAATTCTAATAACTATACTTCATGTGCACCATTTATTGTAGGTGCTAGCAATATCAATTTAAGTCAATATCCAAATGCAAATACTACATACATTTGGAATGTGCTCTCTGGTAACGGAACTGTACTAAGAAAAACGCAAACAGGTTTAGTCCCTCCAATAGACACAATAGCCAATCCAAGTGATTCAATTTTATATCGATTAATTGTATCAAACTCGAGAGGCTGTAAGGTAGATACATTTGAACGAGTTTATAGAACGATTGCGAATCCAGTAGCTTCGTTTTCTATTAATGACTCTATTGGCTGTTCAGGTTCGAATTTCACTTTTACTAATCAAAGCTCTTCAGGGGTTTCTCTTAACTGGTATTTCTCCAATGGTGTTCAAAGTTCGTCAACAAACCCTGTAACTCAGTTAATAAGTTCAACTAATTTATTAGATACTCTTCATTGGGCTAAGTTAGTTATTACAGCAGGTGGAACCGGGTGTAAAGACTCTGTATTAAAAGTGATACGTATTTTACCTAAGCCAAGATCTATAATTAGCAACACAACTTCATTGTTTTGCAGTGGACAAACTGTTAACTTAAGTGCTGCTTCTATAGCTAAACAACCTGCCTTATATAGTTGGTCGAAGTTAGGAATGCCGACTGTGAGTTTGATAGATACAAATACATTAAATGTAAAACTAAACTTGCCCAACAACCAAGGCGTTAGTGATAGTACTTTTAGCCTTTTTTTAAGAACTACGAGTGTTGATGGTTGTTTCGCGGATACGTCTCTAATCATTACTGTTTTGAGAAGACCTTTGTCGCTTTTTAACTTACCTAATTTTTTCTGCAATACAGGAAGTTTTATTCCGTCAAACCTTACAACTAATATCGTTTCATCTCAACTTAATTGGAATTGGAGCGTTGCTCCAAATGCTATTTCAATAACTAATTCAAGTGACAAAGAACCTAATATTATTCTACCAATAAATAATAGTCCTGATTCTGTGATATATCAAGTTAAGGTAATTACAGAAAGAATTCTAGGGGGATGCAGAGATACTGCATTAAAACCAGTTGTAATCTATCCCAACCCAATTGCATTATTTACCACATCTATAGATACATCATGCACCCCAATGCAAGTGAGTTTTGATAATAAAAGTGTTGCTCGTAATGGTGAGACACAATCAACCATGTCATTTCAATGGTTTATTAATGGTCTAATGGTATCCCAAGATAGTGTACTTGCAGATTGTACTTTTTCGAACAACACACAAAAGGATTCGGTTATCACTGTAAAATTAATTATCAGTTCAAAACATGGATGTATAGATTCAATTGCAAAAAACTTAGTTGTACACCCAAATGCAAGAGCCTTATTTAATTCGAGTAGAATATTGTCATGTGCACCTTTCGTAATTGACACAAATATTATTACGACTCAAGTTTACGCAAATGCTAATTTGAGTTACAGCTGGTATGTTAATTCTAATTACGTTTCAAGTACAGCAAATTTCCCAGGTTTTGTACTAACCAAGCCCGATGATAGTGTAAGTATTAGGCTAATTGTTACCAGTAAATATGGTTGTTTGGGAGATACAATGGGAATGTTATTTAGGACGATTCCTAATCCTGTTCCAAATTTTAATCCTAGTGACACCATTGGTTGCATGCCTTTGAGTATTCAAATGCAAAATACATCCACACCGATTAATGGACTCAATTATTTTTGGAAGATAGGTTCAGATACGAGTAGTTTAAAAAATCCACTCTTTACTTTAAAAAATCATGGTGTATTAGATACAATTATTGTTGCACGTTTAATAGTTATTGCAGGGAATACAGGCTGTAAGGATTCAATTGATAAAGTAATTAGAGTAAAGCCATTGCCTAGACCGAACTTTAATTTTAGTATAAATTATAATTGCTATCCTACTCCAATTTCAGTGTCGAATACTTCACTAAACACACCTTTGATTCGCAATGGAAGTTACAAATGGAAAGCTAATGGACTTGGATTAGTGATATTAAATGACACCGCAAGTGGCTTAACCCAAATCTCTTATCCCGATAATCAGAGTGGAATATCTCGCAATGCGGATGTATCTCTAACTGTAATTTCAGATTACGGATGTAAAGATAGCATGGTTAAATCTACCATAATTCCAACTCGACCAATCGCTAATTTTGTAACCAATCGTTCTAATACTTGTGAATACGACACACTTGGACTGACTAATACTTCCAGCTTTGCAAATAATTTTAAATGGATAACCTATCAATCATCCTTAACAATTTTTAATGATACCTCTTCAAATACAATTGTAAAAGGAGAAAATTTTTCATCCAATGTTGATTCTCTCTATAATATTAAACTTGTAGTATCAAACAGTTTTGGATGTAGTGATTCTATTTCGAAACAAATTAGAATAACGCCAAAGCCAAGTGCAAATATATTGCTCGATAAAAATTCAGGATGTGCTCCATTAATTGTAAACGTTAAACAAACAACCTCTTCAAAGTTAGGAAGCACGCACAAATGGATGTTAGAAACCAATTATACAACTGTAGCTGATTCCGTTCAGCACACGTTTAACGGTAGTATATGGGCTGATAATATTTATTTGGTGAAGATGATATCAACAACAATTGATGGATGTAGCGACACAGC
>CAZJHS010000013.1:0-46570 GCA_964545895.1 uncultured Chitinophaga sp.
TATCTGTTGCAAGAGATGTACCACCTGTTGCAGCAGCATACCAGTTAATAGTACCTGCACTTGCAGTTGCTTTTAGTGTTACAGTTCCTGCACCACAACGAGTTGCAGGAGTTGTAGCAGTTACCGTAGGAATTGTATTAACTGTTGCGATAACGGCCGTTCTGGTAGCGGTAGTACAACCGTTGTTTGTTGCATCTACATAATAAGTAGTAGTTGCACTAATGCTTGGTGTAGTGTATGAAGTTCCTGTTGCTAGGCTTGTACCACCAGTTGCAGCAGCATACCAATTTAAAGTACCTGCACTTGCAGTTGCACCTAAAGTTACTGTTCCTGTTCCGCATATTGCTGCAGGAGTTGTTGTCGCTACTGTTGGAATTGTATTTACTGTTGCAATTACTGCAGTACGTGTTGCAGTTGTACAACCAGTGTTTGTTGCATCAACATAGTAAGTAGTAGTTGCACTAATGCTTGGTGTAGTAAATGATGTATCTGTTGCCAAACTAGTGCCACCTGTTGCAGCAGCATACCAATTAATAGTACCCGCACTTGCAGCTGCTTTTAATGTTACAGTACCTGTTCCACAACGGTTAGCAGGAGTAGTAGCCGTTACAGTAGGAATTGCATTAACTGTTGCAATCACAGCACTTCTTGTAGCAGTAGAACAACCGTTGTTAGTTGCATCAACATAGTAAGTTGTAGTTGCACTAATGCTTGGTGTGGTGAATGATGTATCTGTTGCAAGAGATGTACCACCTGTTGCAGCAGCATACCAGTTAATAGTACCAGCACTTGCAGTTGCTTTTAGTGTTACAGTACCTGCACCACAACGCGTTGCTGGAGTAGTAGCAGTAACTGTTGGTTTTGTTCCAATAGATACGACTGTTGCACTTGATGTATCAGAACAACCTGTAGCGTTTGTTACTAATACACGATATGATCCAGCTGTAATTGTTTTGTATGTTGATGATGTAGCACCAGATACAGGCACGTTATTTAATAACCATTTATACGTTAATCCCGAGCCGCTTGTAGCGGTTAAAGTAACACTATCACCAGAACATGAAGTAGTAGAAGAAGCGGTAATTGTAGCTGTTGGTTTTGCAATAGTATTTACATTAATTGTTTTAGCGCATGAAATACCATTTCTTGTTTCTGTATAAGTATAAGATGTTGTGGTGTTTGGCGCTATAGTAATGTTAGCTGTTGTAGCTGTTGTAGACCAAGTACGTGTGTTTTGTAAAACAGGTGCGCCAGTAACAATATTGGATCCAGCACCAGTTAATGCAAAGTTGGTTAAGGTACCCGGTAATGTAGCGTTAGCTTTATTTTTAACCGTTGTAATATTGGTGTTTGTTCCTGCGGCATCACCTTCATCAAAGTTTAAGTAAGAAATTAAACCAGTTTCGTTACCTACCAATTCTGAGTTCATGGCAGTTTTAATTTGCGCTTGGCTACGTGCATAATTCCAAATGCGGAATTCATCAACTTTCATATTTGAATAGGCATCTGCATTCCAATTGCTTCTACCTATATAATTTAGTGTTCTAGTTACATTACTTGGTGTTTGCATAGCACCTGAAACAGCTAATACACCATTTACATAAATATACGCAGTGCTTCCATTAAGTACGCAGGCAACGTGTGTCCAGGTATTCAATGGAGTTGCTGTTGGTGCAGTAATGTTTTGGGTTGAGCTACCCACATATACCTCTAAGGCAAACTTACCTGATGTAGCATTTGAAATTGCCATAAGAACATTATTATTCGATGTTCCATTACCAAAATCAAACAAACGACTCCAGTAATCATAGCTTTTTATATATACCCATGCTTCAACGGTAAATGTATTGTCGTTAAAGTAAACTCCTGAAGGAAGCGTTATGTGGTCATTTGTTCCATCAAAGTCTAATCCGTTTTTCTGAACTGACTTTAATGTTATAGAAGATCCAGCACATATAGTGGTGTCTGTAAATTGTACTGACACATCTGGTAATACAACCAACATAGTATCTGTAAATGAACAAGTACTTGTTGTGCCTGTTACATAGGTTTTACCTGTATGTTTTAACCATACTGCACTTGAGGTATCGCCTGTTGACCATAAATAACTGTTGAAACCAGCAGATGCAGTTACCAATGTACTATCACCACATGTACTTACCGTGTCGGCCATAGCAAATAAGTTAGTTACCACAGTAGCTGTAATTGCAGTTCTGGTTGGAGTTGTACATCCGCTCGTAGCATCTACATAATATGTTGTGGTAGCAGATAAACTTGGTGTGGTAAAACTTGTTCCTGTTCCTAAAGAGCTGCCGCCTGTAGCAGCCGTATACCAATTAATTGTACCTGCGCTTGCGGTTGCTGCAAGTGCTATTGTACCAGCACTACAGCGCGTTGCTGGTGTAGTTGTTACAATAGTAGGAGCAGTTAATAAAGTTACTGTACCATAAATAGTATCAGGTGCACAGATGAATGAGCCCGAAGGAATAACACTAAATGTACCAGATGTGGTTGGATTACCACTAATGGTTATTTGCTTGTTAGCTGTATCAAGTGTTGTTGTTAATCCAGCGGGTAAGTTTAATACCGAAATGCCAGTTGCTGGTGCAGCATATTTGCAAACAACATTTGTTATAGGGTTGCCAGGGCAAACTGTTTGTGCGGTGCTACCAGATGATAAATATGTCATAGGTGTACCAACAAATACTTGTACTTTAAAACCTGTTGAACCATTTGTAGTTACGCCTGTCCAATCGGGATTTACACCCGTTGATGTGCCTATACCTATTTCTGGTGGTCCTGCAGTTCTGTGCATATTCCATCCAAAAATAGTTTGACGATAACCATTTGTAACGTTATGAATTTGATATGAACCATGATCGCCACTACCTACTGAGTAGCTATCATCCCAATCGTAGGTAGAGTTGTTACCTACTGGAGTTAGAAATCCTGAAGGCGTTTGTGAGTAATTGTATGGCCACATTTCAATACGTCCTGTATCAAACTTACCAACATTTACACCAGGCATGTTTGATGATACTTCCATGTTAAATACATTGCGTTGGTGGGTAAGTAAATTTACCATATCAGGAACCTGCAACCCTGCTATTGTTAGTCCAGCCCAAGTATCAAAAGAAACTTCTGTCCAACGTGGTGTTCCTCCAATGGTAAGTTCCATGCGATATTTAACACGTGTGAAACCTCCTGTGAAAGATGAGGCTGCCCCACCTGTTTTTCCAAATCCATTAGTATAAACAATAGAGCCAGATCCATCACGACTTGGATTTGTAGTTTCGTAAATTTTTGACCAAGCTCCAGGATTATTATTTACTGTGGCAACTACTGGAGTTCTATTTGGAGTTCTGCAGCCATTCAAAAAGGATTCTACATAGTAAGTTGTTGTTGAACTAATACTTGGTGTAGTAAAACTTGTACCCATACCAACGAATGTTGATGGTGTTGGAACTGGATACCAAGTTATTGCAGCTCCTGCATTTGAAGCAGCACCTAATGTCACAGTTCCTGTACCGCAACGGCTTGCTGAGGTTACTGTTAATGTTGGAGTTGGATTTACAGCAGCCTCTACAGGTGTTCTTGCTGATGAACATCCGTTTGCTGTGGCTTCTGCATAATATGTTTTAGTAGTAGTTATGATAGGCGTTGAAAAAGGATTTCCAGTACCTATAACAGAACCTCCTGAGGCAGCAATATACCAGTTAATAGAACCAAAGTTATTACTAACACCTATAGAAACAGAACCACTATCGCATACAAAGCTCGGAATTGAATTTGAAATTGATGGCGTTTCTTTTCTGTAAGTTAATACGGCTGAACTTGAGGTCCAAGTTCCAGTATTTCGGTAAGAGCCTACAGCCAAGTTACCTGTTGAAGGTGCCGTGTAGGTGTATGGATTTTGTGTAATACGTGTTCCGTTTATGCATATTCCGCTGCTTTGAGCATTGTCAGAAAATGTAAACGTGTAACGTTCTCCTGCAACAAAATCCACATTTCTTGATTCTCCTGCACCTAGTAATAAGGTTTGGTTTGAACAAGTTGGAGATGCGGCTGTTCCGGTGTTACTAATATTACATTGCGCAAGAATGTTTTGCGCCTGTAACATTAGTGTAAAACACAAGAGATAGACGTAGAAATTTTTTTTCATATGTACAGTATTTTAGCTATTTACTTGCGAATAAAAGCCAAAACCAAACACAGTAACAATGAAATGAAGTATAGTTAAAGTAATGTATAAAATAGTGTAAGTGAGGGGTTGAAAGGCAACATAAAACTAGTTTAAATCGGGCGCAATTAACATTAAGTTATTTTTGATGTGATTTAAAACTGCATTGTTAGGAAATGTATTTAACCCCATGCTTAAGAATTTTGATAGCCTGATATAATCCTTTTTGATAAAAAGATGATGGGCAACTAACTCAATAATTTTTTCGTTATACGGATCTTTTTCTAAGTAAATACTAGCGTAATAAATCAGGTTATCTGTTTCTTGTAAATCAAAACAAATTTTAACCAGCTCTTCTAAAACAAGGGTGCTACTGCTATCTATTTTTAATGCATCTATATATTCGTTTTTGGCATTAGGCAAGTCGCCAATTAAAATATACACTCTTGCTAAATCCATGTGTGCATTAAAAAAATTAGGGTAAATAAAAATGGCTTTTTTAAAATGTAAAATGGCCTTATTTATTTGCTGTTGTTTTTCGTTTTCGTTAGCATTTTTTGTTGCACTTGCCATTAAAGATATGGCATAAATGTTGTTTGCTTGAGCCGAATTAGTAAGGTTAACAATATCTGCAGACATGAGTGAAATCGGTGTTTTCCAGGCTTCATTTCTTGCAAAGGTTCTTATTGAAAGAAGAAGAAGAACGGCTGATAAAGCTAGCTCAACAAAGGATATTTTGGATTGAAATAGATTTGGCTTTATCCAAACAATTACTGACGCAATAAGTATTGTAAACCCAGCAGATGCTGTAAAAGCTAGTCGCTCGCCTACCATGCCCGCAACCAATTCAACCCAATTACTAAACAATAAAATGCACGATATATACCAAAATATGCTCAAGGTAATTATTGGTTGCCTTTTGCTAAAGTATAACGCAACTAAAATAAGCAAACTGTAAAACACTAGCGAAATCCAACCTTTTATGCTTGATGAGTTTGCTGTTTTAAGATAAGAGTATCCGTAATAAAAGGCTAAATTATTGGGGTATAAAAGTAGTCGAGTATACTCATAAAGTGTTTCTAACCCGGTAAACAAGTGCTCCGTTTTTGTATGTGGCTCAACTAAGGTGTTTTCAATATATAAAAGGGTTCGGCCCTCGTTAAATGAATTAGCCACTGCTGTTTTTTCTGAAACTGTTTGTTGTTTTTCCGTTTGTGTTATGTTAGTAGAAATTGTTGAAGTATTATTAATGTAAGGCATTGCACCAAGCACTAGCATTACACCTAATAACGCAACACCTGAAATACGCTTAAAACGATAGGTTGTATTTTGAGTGTAATTATTAACCAACACAAGCAGCATAAAAATGCCTGTTTGCGGTATTTCTTTAGCAGCAATTGGGATGATTAAATGGCACAAACAAGTTAAAATTGCAATCCAAGTTTTTGAACTATATGTTATAAAAAATAAAAATATGGAGGCAACATAAAAAGCGTTCGCTACATAAAAGGTGTTACTATAAAAAAGACTTGAAATGGCGAGGATGTTTAATATCCAAATTCGCCAATTTATTGGGCCGTTTTTATAGTGCTCGGTTAGTAAATTTATGGAGGTAAATATGGCAACCAAACTAATGTAGTAATAGTTATTTAATAGGCCAATTAATGCAAATTCAAGTGCAATTAATGCTAACGCAAAAGGCTTCTCTTTGCTATATAAAAACAAGTAAATTGGAATAAGTAGCGCTAACGGAAAATAAGTTTTATACAGTATTGTTGTTGCACATAAAGCCAAAGATAAAACCGTTAATCCCCACTTTAAAAAAGTGGCAGTTAAAAAATATTTAACGAATAAGTTTTTTAAATCGTTTGCATAGTAATAAACAAAAATTGCAAGCATAAAAATCACACTAAAAATTGCAGGCAATAAAAGTTTACCAAGGGTAAAATCTGAGCCAATTAGTAATGCAGGAATAACTAATGCTATGTAAGTATAAGCCACTGTTTTTAGGGGTGATTTTTGAAGCAATATCATTGATATAGGCATTACAAAAGCCAATGGCAGAATGCTTTTTTTAGATAATAATCCCAAGATAAAATAGCATACTGCAACAACAAGCTTACCGTAGTTATTGCCGCTAAAACGGTCAACACTAATAAAGCTTAGCAGTGCAAATAACAGCGCCAAAATTTCGTCTCGGTTTTTTATGCTATTTACAACTTCAGCATGAATTGGATATACTGCAAAAAACAAACTTGCTACAAAGGCAATGGTTAATGCATTAGGTATTTTAAGGCTAGCAATTAGTTTAAATAATAATAAAACCACTAAGCCATACAAAACAATGTTTATAAGATGACTTGTACTTGCGTGCTCTCCTAAAAAGTAATGTTCAATAAAAAACGAAGCAAGCGTAATAGGCCTGTATCCATATTTATAGCCCATATTATCTGTATAATAAGGGCTGTTAAACACTTGAGTTATTGCTTTTAAATTTTTTTGCGAGGTTAATGGATGATGTTGTGTAACCAAATAATCATCCATGTTATATCCATTTCCTACAGAATTAAAAAAAGTAAATCCCACTGCAATGCAAATTACAATGACATATAATTGATAACGACTAAGAGTTAGTTTCATTGTTAATCATTATTTGTAGTGGCAATAACACAAGTATGTTATAATTATGTTTTATGATTCTCTTTTCAGTAATAAAAACCAGATTATTGGTTTAATACTCGCGATTATATCAGCTATGAGGGGAGCATAGTAAATGAATATAACTACGCATCAAATGTAATAAATTGAATTACTTAAACGAAATGCAAAATACCTTTATCAAACTAAGCTCCTTATGCAAAGCAATATCAGCAGGGGTAATTAGGTTGTGGTTAAGCGTGAGCAATTTCAGCAATAATAACTTTATCAAGCTCCTGTTTACTTATCCAAATTCTACGGATGTATTCTCCAATAATTCCTAACGAAAACAGAATAAGACCAGTTGAAAAAAATATGGCAACAATTAATGAAGTGAAACCAATAGAAACATCGTAAACCAGCTTTTGATAAATGTAAAAACAACCTAAAACAAAAAACACTAACGATAACAGTAATCCCATGCGGCTAATTACTTTAAGCGGAAGAGAGGAGTGGAGAAACAAAATTTTTATTGCCATTTTTAGCAACGCACCAAATGAATAGCCAGAATTTCCGAATGCTCTTTTTTGGTGATTAACATGGCATGAAGAGGTGTTGGAAGAGGCTAACAAAAAGAAATCGTCAATAAAATGAGTTTTTATTTGACGGTTTTTAAAAACTGTAATTACAGAAGATTTCATAAGCCTGTATGAGGTTACCATGCTGTAATCTCTTCCATCAAGTTTTAGTATATTTTGTAATATGCGCGTACCAAGATTTCTGAATACATGATGTTTTTTTTCTTCAAAAACACCATACACCAAATCGCTTTGGGTATTTAACATATGCTGATATAGCGCCAAAAAATCTTCGGGATGATGTTGTAAATCATCGTCAATGGTGGCTACCAGGTCGCTTTCGGTATAATATAATCCAATGGCAGTGGCAGTATGTTGCCCGTAGTTTTGGGCAAGCCTAATTGTTTTGTAACTAAATTGGGCTTGTTTAAGATTTTCTTCTAATACTGTTTGAGTATTATCTGGGCTTGCATCGTTAACAAAAACAACATGCAATTTAAAAGTGCCATTTGCACTAAACTGGTTTAGTTTCTGTACCAACAAACCAATAGATTGTGCTGATTTATATGTAGGAATTATTAAATCTAGGCTAATCATATTTCTACATTTTCAAAAATAAAGGTTGATGGCATGCAAACTAATGCCGATGCTACAGAAAATCCAACACCAAATCCACACAAAACAACTTGGTTACACTTGTTTTCGCCAGCAAAATGGCCAAGTGTAAGCGGTATACTTGCTGATGCCGTATTGCCATATTTATACAAAGTTGATGGCTGTTTTGATTCAGGAATATTTAAGCGTTTGCCTATTGCATCATTAATTAATTTATTGGCTTGGTGAAATATAAATCCATCAACAGAAGCTGCATCAATATCACAAGAGGCTAAAAGTGTTTGCACATTTTTAGGTACCAATTTTAAAGAGTAGTTAAACACATCAATCCCGTTTAATTTCATTACGTTATTTACTGTGCGTATAGCATCTTGTCCTGTGCCAGCAGTTTCTAAGTTAAAAAATGCTTCTGCAAAATCGGCATCAAGTTCAATACCAGTAACAGATACCGCATCAGAAAATATGGGTACTGTGGTTCTATCGTTTTTATCAATTAGCAATGATGATAAATCGCCACAGCATAAAATAGCTTTGGGATTTTTTTTAGCAATACCTGCTAAAATATGTCCGATGGTATGTAAACCATAAACATAACCACTGCATCCCAAATTAATATCAAAGCAAATGGTAGATTGGCTTAGCCCTAAATCGCCATGAATTTGACACGAAATAGCAGGTATACTAGTTTGTGGCGATTGGGTAACACATATCAACACATCAATTTCATCGGCTTTCCACTTAAGTTTATTAAGTAACTTACTAACTCCAGTGTTAAAATAATTTTTAATGTTTGTATCGGGTTGCGTAACACGCCTGTATCTAATTCCGGTGTGCTTTATAATTTGCGCACTATCCTCTTCTGTAATAAGTTGAAGCGACTGATTATCTTCAGTATTTGAAGGCATTACTGTAATCAATCCTTTTATTTGAAGACCTTTTATTTTACTTAGTGCCATTCACTTTAGCTAAAATTAGCTCGTAAATATCGCCTAAAGTATTTAATGAAGCAAGGTCGAATGACGATATAAATACTCCTGTAGTTTCGTTTATTCTTGATATAAGTAGCAACGCGTTCAACGAACTCCATGTTGTTAAATTTCGGAACTTAGTTTCATACTCAAGCTGCGTAGTTTCAGTAAGAAGCTCTTCTGCTGCAAGTTGAATAAAAGCTTGAAATGAAATTTCGGGTTCTAGCTGTAGCGACATGCTACAAAAGTAATTAAAATGGCATATTGCCCTTAATATACCTAGGTACATTATTATGTACCATGCCCATTACAATATACGACCATAAAAATAGAAAATAGTAAAAACCCTTGCTAATTAGCATGTTGAGATAGGTGTGTTGTTGATATTTCTTTTTCAAATAGCCTGATTTTAAACGCCAAGCAAGGTTATCAACATTAATTTAATTTGACGAGCGTCAATTTTAGTGTTAATTTTCGTGAAAATTCATTTGTACAATGAGCATACTTCTACATTCTAATCTATTTAAACGCAGTAACTTAACGGGTGTAATCTTACTGTTTACGTTTTTATTTAGCTTCTCGTCCAGTTTGATTGCACAAGGTACCTACTACGTACCTTCAACCCATATCTCAGGTATATACCTGTCAGACGGTACTGGCCGAGTAAAAATAAGGTGTCTTTATGAAGATGCCGGAAGCTGGGCTATTGATTATTTAAACTTGTACTACAAGAACAGTGCAGGTAATTATGTGCAGTTTTTACAAGCCGATAACAGCACTGTCTATAGTAATGACTGGAATGATTTTTATGCTGGTGCAGATTATTCATTCTCTTACCAAGCTTTATCAGGATTTACTGTTTCTAATGGATTTAAAACCAATGAGGGTACCCTTCATTACTTTGATTTCATTTGGACTGTTCCTGCCGATGCATACGTAGGAAACGTAATTACACTATCAAGTAGTGGTTCGGCAGGTATAAATACATGGCCGCAAACATCAACCAGTAACTCTATTATTCAATATCCTGTATTAACACCGCCAAGTTCGTTTGTTGCCTCAGATCAAGAATATTGTGATAAAATTAAACTTACATGGACACTTCCTTCAAGTTTCCCGGCTTCTTACTCTCAGGTTATCTATAAAAACAATGCAGTTTTAACCACAGTAAACTCATCAACATCATCTTATGATGATACTAATGTAGGAAATGGTTCGGTTGCTTATAAAATTAAAGCAGTGCATACACCAACTGCCAATAATGGAAGCACAATAGAAAGTATATTCTCTAACCCATCAACGGGTTCAAAAATGGTTGGCTTAAGCGCCCCTGCGGGTATTACAGCAACTAATAATGATTGTAATGGATTTATAAATTTAAGTTGGAGCTACTATGCTGCAAATCCAACAAGCTTTAAAATTTACGAATCAACAACAGCAGGTGCAACAGGAACTCTTATTGCAACTGTAGATGGCGGTGAAAGAACTTATGTAAGAACAGCACCAGCCCGCAATACAAATTACTATTATAAAGTAAGCACAGTTGGTTCTTGTGGCGAAACCATATCTACAAATACATACTTGGGTATGGCGCCAACAACACCGGTTGCACCAACTGGAGTTTCTGCAAGTCCTAATGTTGCTAATACAGCAATTGTTGTATCATGGACAGATAATTCTACCGATGAAACGGGCTTTATTATTGAACGAAGTGTACAAGGTGGCGGGGCAAGCACATTAATTAATGTAGTAGCAAATGCTGGTACTGGTGCATGTTCATATACTGATAATGATGCATCAAAATGCGTAAATTACACGTATACAGTTAGGTCAAAAAATAATTGCCAACCAGGTGGTGTTCCATCTGCCACTAGCTCAACATCACGTGTTTTCCCTCAATTGGATAACTCGTTTAATGGTACAACCAATAAGCTAAAAGGATCTAAAGGGTATTTCCCAAATATGGTTCAACTAGAGTGGTCAACCATAAATGTTGATGTATTAAATCAATACCGTATTTACCGAAAAATATTTGGTAGCGTAGGCGATTCGGTGTTAATAGGAAATGCAGCAATGGGTGAAGGAACCTTTTTTGACTATACAGCTGCATCTGGAGTATTATATAAATATACTTTAGTTGGGGTGTTAAGCTGCGCTGGATTTACCAGATACTCAAACATTAGTGAAGATGTTGGATTCAGAAGCGCTTCTGGAACAGTAAGTGGACGTATAACTTACCAAGGAGGTTTTGCACTTAAAGATGCGAAAGTTATGGTAACTCCAGCCACTTCGGGTTCGTTTGGTGCTTCCATTTTATTTGGCGGATCAGGACAATTAAACGTACCTAATAGCACTAAAATTGACTTTACAAGTGGTGTTACTACTGAATGTTGGTTTAGAACTGGAGTAACATCAGGTACACAAAACTTAATTGCAATTACTTCTGATAATGCAAGAACATTTACCGTAAGGTTAGTAGGAAGCAACATACAAGTTGCCGCCTTTAATGGTTCTGTTACTAAAACAATAACAGGCACAACGGCATTTTTGGCTAATAACTATAACCAAGTAACCGCAACCCTTAAATCTGATTCCATGTATTTATACCTAAATGGTATTAATGTTGGTGCAATTTCACTTTCGGGCTTTACTTTATTACCTTTAAACAACTCAACAGTTGTAATGGGTAATGCATTAAATGGTAATTTGGATGAAGTGAGATTATACAATGCATTTAAAACATCAATAGATGTTAGAAATGATTATGGAAGAAAAGTAAATCCAGATGATGATGGCCTATTGGCTTATTATATGTTTGATGAAAACGTTGCAGGATATAACGCCTTTTTTGATTACTCAAAGGTTGGTGTAATATTTAACGAAAATCATGGAACAATGTCAGGTTGCTCGTTTAATAATGTAACACCAACTTCATCGCAATTGGCTTTTGCAAGTTATACAGATGCAACCGGAAGTTATATAGTAAGTAACGTAAGTTACCAATCTAGTGGTCAGGTATTCTCTGTAACACCTGCTTACGAAACGCATTCATTCACTCCAATTAACAAAGCTGTTTATATTGGTGAAGGATCAGTAGTTATTAGCCAACAAGATTTCGTTGATAATTCATCATTCCTTACATCAGGCTTTGTTTACTACGATGGAACCAGCTGCCCTGCAGAAGGAATCAAATTAAAAATAGATGGAGAGTACGTGGTAAATAACGGTGTAACCACTACTACTGATCAAAACGGAGCCTTTGCTATTCAGGTTCCAGTTGGTAATCACGTAATTACTCTCGAAAAAACAGGTCACGTGTTTAGTGCAGGACGTTTCCCTACAACTGGTACTTTCAATTTCCAAAATGTAGTTTCTGGCATTCAGTTTAGAGATAGCACATTAATAAAAGTTGTTGGTAGAGCCGTTGGTGGTGCAATTGAAGCAGCAAAAAAACCAGGGCTAGGATTATCAGTAAACAACATTGGAAAAACACTTATCTCATTCAAATCACAAATGGGTAACGGTTGCAAAACGTTATCTGTTATTACAAATGATACTACGGGCGAGTATGTAGCATACTTACCACCACTAATTTATACGGTTGATACCACTAAGGTGTTAACTAACCCAATATTAGGTTTTGGTACTCAATCAATATTAGATTTAACAAATACAGTTACACGTCAATCGGCTTACGATACAACTTTTGCAGCAGGTTCGGGTATGGTATCTAAAATTGATTCAGTTTCTTTCCATGTTAGAAGAGACTTTATCTACTACACTACACCTCAATTAAGTTTCTCTCGTACGGCAAACAGAACAGCAACAGATACTGCATTTATAGGCGAAGTAAGTCTAAGAGTTGATTCTATTACCACTATACCTATTGCTCCAGTTAATCCATTTGTATATCCTGTATTTTTACAATACAAAGATTACTCGGCAAAAGTTTATGCTTATGATGTTTATGAAAACAGAGACAGAAACCCAGCGGTAAAATATCAAGTACCGTTAACAGGTATTTTGTTGGTTGCAAATGATATTGCTTCGGCAGAACAAGCAACGGCAAGGGTTGAGGTTGTTGATGGGGTTGCTAATTATACTTTTAGAGCAGCATCGCCAGATTTAACCTTAAACGCTTTAGACCCGAGTAAAAGCTTCACCAAAACAATTCAGGCTGTATTTTTTACAGAAGGAAATAATGGTACCAGAAACGTAAATTGGCTTCCGGGTCCGGGTGCTACACCTTACCGTTGTATTGTATTCGGAGGAAGAACCAGAGGTTCTAATTTTATTACCAAAGGCCCTGAAAAAGTTGACTTAATTTTACGCGACCCTCCAGGTTCGGCAAGTAGCGCAACTTGGGCTAAAAATACTTCATACAATACCATTAAACGTTACTCAACCTTAAACCAAACAAACGGAAGTTTTATGGGTACGGTGCAAGTTGGTGCTAAGTGGGAAACGGGTGTTGCTGCTATTGCCCTTTTTGCAGTTGAGTCTGAAATTGCAGGTGGTGCTGGATTTGGCGTAACCAAAGAAACTACCGCAGGTAAAAATGGCGAATTGGTTGAAAACTACACCACATCAATCAGTATATCTACTGGTTCGGGACCTGATCAAGTTGGTGCCGATGCCGATATATTCTTTGGTCACTCAAGTAACTATACCATATCATTAGCTGATAATCTAACTTTAGTTGACCCTAACGGCTGTAGTCAACCTGGAGCAATCTGCGGTCCTACAATTCATAATGGATACCGCTTAGGTATCAGACAAAGTTTAGCTGTTAACCCTGATTCTATATTAACCATATTTGCCTACACCACAGGTGAGATTAGAGATATTGTAATACCGAACCTAGAGCGTACCAGAAACTTAATTATGCTTAACAGCAAAAGGACTAATGGTCAAAACAAATACGTTATCAATTTCTCTGATACAAATGATCCAGATTATTTAAAGAAATACGCTTCAAATAATGATGATCCAATTTGGGGAGCTATACGCAACAAAAACAATCCGTTGGTTCAAGATGTTGCAGATAGATCAGGACCAAGCTATAGTTATAACCCAAATCAACAGTACGATATTGACTCTGTTAGGTTTTTCAATAACCAAATTAGGTTATGGAAAGAAGCTTTGGCAAGAAATGAGCGTGAAAAGTATTTAGCATTTGAACAAGGAATTGGCGTTTCGCTAAACCCAGGTTCTAATATTAGTATTGGTAAAGCTTCGTTAACTCAAGAGTTTTCTACCACCAAATCAAAAGAAGAAACATCATATGAAGAAGTATATTTAGCACACGATGAGGCTTATAACTTCCATGCAACATCTGGAGGTAGTGGTATTAACCTTGATGGTAGTTTAACTTTAGGAGAAACTAAAACGCTTGATGAAGGTAGCTCTAGAGATACTGCTGTTACCATTAGCTACACCCTTAATGATGGTGATGATGGCGATTTAATATCAGTTAGTATTTTAGATCCTGGTACAGGTAATGGCCATATGTTTAAAATGGTTGGTGGCCAAACATCATGTCCTTTTGAAGGAATTGATTGGGCACATTATTACAAACCAGGCGACACTGTACTTGCATCAACAAGATACGAAGATGAAGAGAGTGTAAAACTAAGTAACGGAACAGCACAACGCCACGTTCCTACAATTCAAATTCCACAACCTATGAAGTTTAATGTGCCAGCAGATCAACCAGCAACATTTACGCTTCAATTGGGTAACCAAAGTGAATCAAGCGATGATCAAACATATGTATTGCAAATTGTTGAAGTAACAAATCCAAATGGTGCTGTTTTAACAATTGATGGACTTGATCCGAATAGAGGATTTACAGTTCCATACGGAACAAGCATCACCAAAACATTAAGCGTAAGAAGAGGTGTTGAGTACTATGATTATGATAGTATTTTAGTTCTTTTCAAATCTCCGTGCGATGACGATATTGTTGATTCAGCATACGTATCAGTTCATTTTATACCGACATGTACGCAGCCAGTTATTTATAATCCAGGCGATAAGTGGACGCTAAATAATAGCTTCCAAGACACCATGCACGTGATTATTACAGGTTATGATTATAATTTTGGAGGATTTAAAAACATTACCTTCCAATATAAACCATCATCAAGTGCTAACTGGAATATTTTAGAAACGTTTAAAAAGGTTCCAACAGCATTAGATGATAAACAAATTCCTACCATACAACCTTATATAGAGTATGCATGGAATATGAAACAATTGGTTGATGGTCCTTATGATATTAGAGCGGTTAGTACTTGTACTGCGCCAGGTTATTTAGATGCCAATAAAGAGTCTATTGTAAACTCTGGTTTAGCAGATAGGGTAAATCCAAGTCCATTCGGAAATCCATCTCCGGCTGATGGAATTTTATCACCTAATGATGAAGTTCAAATTCAGTTTAATGAGCCAGTTGATAATGCTTCTCTAACGTATCAAAACTTTGATATTAGAGGTGTATTAAACGGTAGTGCGCTTCAAAACACAGCAAGCGTTTATTTTGATGGCGACAACGATTACATTGAAATTCCAGCAGGATTAAACTTAACCAAAAAATCTTTCTCTGTTGAGCTTTGGGTTAAGCGTCAAAGCTTAGGTCAACAAGTTGTGTTTTCGCAAGGTGTTGATGCTGCACAATACATTTCAATTGGATTTGATGCACAGAATAAGTTTAACTTTAGAATAGGTAACCAAGTGGTTACTACTAATGCTCCAATTATTGATACACTATCATTCCATCACTATACTGTATCGTATGGTTTTGAAAATGATATTTGTGAATTGTTTGTAGATGGTGTTATTAGTAACACAGGAAACACTTCAATTTATAACAAATACGAAGGTGGTGGAAAAACCATTATCGGAAAACTATCACAATCTGGATTACAGTACTTTAAGGGCAACATAAGAGATGCTAGATTATGGTCAAGAAGAAGATCTTCAGCAGAAATATTAGCCTCAATTAACTCAAGCCTTAAAGGAACCGAAGCAGGTATTTTAGCAAATTGGAGAATGGATGAAGCAGATGGAAATACAGCTAAAGATTACATCAGATCTCGTCATGCTACTATTTACAATGCAGTATGGGAAATTAATCCTAAAGGGAAATCATACCGTATAGCAAACGAACCGCTTGAGATAGTTTCTCCAGATATTAATTTTACAGAGGAAAACGACTTTACTGTTGAGTTTTGGTTTAAAGGTGCAAACACCGGTGGTAATGTAGCCTTATTCTCTAACGGTAGAGGCGATTCAACAGATGCAAATCCATCAATTAGATGGAGTATAGAAAAAGACGCTTCGGGTAAAATTTATGTGAAACACCGTGGATTTAATTTTGAAGCCGTTTCTGATAATTACTTTGATGGCAACTGGCATCATTTTGCATTGGTAATGCAACGCGCAACAAGCTTAGCTGCATTTATTGATGGCAACCAACAAAAAAGTGTAGCAACAAGCGACTTTAAACTGTTTGGTGGTAACAAAATATGGATTGGTGCACGTGGCTATCAACCAGCAGGTTTGCCAACAGTTGTAGATAGAACCTTTAATGGGTATGTGGATGAGGTTAGAATTTGGAACTCGTCACGTAAGCAAGAACAAATCATTCGTGACCGTGTAAATAGACTTGCAGGCACCGAGTCTGATTTAGTGTTCTATTTACCCTTCGAAACGTACACACTTAACCTTGGCGTACCAGTTTTAACAGGTAGTGTTATGGATATGAAAAATAATGCACGCGTAATTACTGGTGCAACAGCACTTGGAAGTGGGTTAAATGCAGAATCGCCTAAGATTAAATTACAGCGTCCTGTTCAATCTATTAACTTTACCTATTCATTAAACCAGGATAAGATAATTTTAACGCCAACTACCTTACCAGCATTAATAGAAAACGTAACACTTGATATAACAACCAAAAATGTTTACGATTTAAATGGTAATAAAATGCAATCGCCAAAAACTTGGATTGCTTATGTAGATAAGAACCAAGTAAAATGGCAAGACCAAGAGTTTAACTTTACCAAAAAACGTGGTTTACCATTAACGTTTACTTCTAATGTAGTTAACTCGGGTGGTGCAATTAAGCAGTTTGATATTCAAAACTTACCAGCTTGGTTGTCGGCCAGTCCTTCATCTGGTACTATATCTCCAAACAGCTATAAAACAATTACATTTACGGTTGACCCTAACGTTAATATTGGTACTTACGAAAACGAACTACAAGTGTTAACAGACTTTGGTTACCCTGATGGATTATTGGTGAAACTAAAAGTATATGCAGATATGCCTTCGAACTGGAATGTAAATACTGGTTCATTTAGCAATAACATGAGTATTGTGGGTCAGATTAGAATTAATAACGTAATATCTACCAACCCTGATAACGTGCTTGCGGCATTTGTTAATGGCGAGTGCAGAGGTGTAGCATCATTGCAATACTTCCCACAAATTGACCGTTACTTTGCATTCTTAAACGTATACAGTAATGTAACACAAGGCGAAACCTTAGAGTTTAAAATTTGGAATGCTGGCGAAGGTAAAATTCACTCTGATGTAACTCCGCAAATACAATTTGTAACCAATGGCCAAATAGGTTCAATTACAAATCCTCAAGTATTTAATGCTAGCGATAAGTTAACCAGATTTATTCCGCTTGCACCAGGATGGAATTGGATTTCATTTAACTTAAACATGCGCGATTCAAGCGACATTAATAAGTTGTTTAGTGGTTTACACAGCGGTAATGGAGATTTAGTAAGAAATCAAACCTTGTTTGCAGATTACAGCGCACTTAATGGTTGGGCTGGTAGCTTAGCAAATCCAATGGTTGGTATTAAGCCAGAGCCATCTTACCGATTAAGAAGCACCAATACTGATACTTTAGTTATTACTGGTGTTGAAATTGATCCTTCAACCCGTCCGATAAGATTAGATTCTGGCTGGAACTGGGTTGGATTTATTTCGCAAAGAAACTTAAGTGTTACAGAAGCGTTCTCATCACTAAATGCTACAAGTGGCGATTTAGTGAAGAGCCAGAATCAATTTGCATTATATGATGCCAATATTGGTTGGGTAGGTAGTTTAACTACCATGATACCAAACAAAGGCTACATGTACAAATCGGGAGCCAACACAGTGTTTGCCTATCCAAAATCAGCCATGTATGGTAAAACAGGCGTAGCCGATAACCAATACATTAGTAACTACTTTAAGTTTGATGCTTCTAAGTTTGAGAAAAACATGAGCACAGTAATTGATGCAGGTGCTTGTAACGAAGCAATTGGCGGAGGCCAATTAAGCTTAGGTGCTTATGTAGGTAACGAGTTAAGAGGTGTTACTAAAGCAACTACCTTAGCAAGCGGTAAAAACTTGTACTTCCTAACTATTGCATCAAACAGTACTGAAGAAATTTCATTTAAATTATTAGATGAAAAATCGGGTAAAACGTTTGACTTAGAAGGAAACGTAACTTTTGAAAACAACAAGTTGGTTGGTTCAATAACCCAGCCATTAACCTTAAAAACTGGCAACGATTTTAATTGCAGCCAATACACATCGGTTATCGCATCAAGTGCAAACTTGTACGCTTATCCAAATCCGTTTGGTACCAAAGTAATGTTAAGCATTACTGGCATTAATGCACCAGTGTTAAAAGTTAAGGTTGTTGATGTTACAGGTAAATTGGTTGATGCATTTGATTACACCACTACTGGTGGCAGCACATCAAACATTAACTGGTCGCCAATTGATAGAGGCATTACCTTAAACCAAGGAATATACTTTGTAGAAGTAAGTGCCAACAACCAAGTGGTTAGAACTAAAATTATTAAGTATTAATTATTCAAAATAAAGCAGTGCCACTTCGGCACTGCTTTTTCATAAAGCATTTATATAAACTTACACCCAATGAAAAACAAACAACTTTTATTGTTGCTGTTATTTGTTTTGTTTCAGAAACTAGTATTAGCATCGGCTCCAGCATGGAGTGTAAACCCCGCATCGTTTCAGTATTCCATGACAGTAACAGCTATTGCAAATGTGAATTGCGTTGAACTAACCAATCCTAGCAATAGAGTTGCAGCATTTGTAGGTGCCGATTGCCGCGGCACAGCGCTTACAAGTACAGTAATTAATGGAAAATACATCGCTTCTATGGTGGTGTACAGTAACAGTGCATCAGGCGAGGCCGTTACCTTTAAAATTTACAACGCAGCAAACGATGTAGTATACAACGCAGTTGCAACAGCAGCATTTCAAGATAATGCAGCATTTGGAGTAACATCAAGCCCATTTGTAATTAACAACAATAATGCACCTACTGCACTTGCACTAAGTAGCAATACTGTTTTAGAAGGCGCAACAACTGGTACTTTAGTGGGCAGTTTAAGCTCAACAGATGCTGATGCTGGTCAAACATTTACTTATTCACTTGTGTCTGGAAGCGGCAGTACTGATAACAGTAAGTTTGTTATTTCGGGTAATCAATTGCAAACAGCTTATAATTTTAACTATGCTGTTCAAAACACATTTAGTGTTAGAGTAAGAACAACGGATAACCTAAGCTGCAGTTTTGAGCAAACATTTACCATTTCATTAATTGATGTAAACACAGCACCAACTGCTATTTTCATTAGCGACTCAACAGTAAACGAAAACAGCCCAGCGCTAACTGTTTTGGGTTCATTTACTGCATTAGATAACGACTTAAACGACAGCTATACTTATAGCTTAGTATCGGGTACAGGCAGTACAGATAATGCAAGTTTTAATATCAATGGAAATGCATTACGTACATTGGCTATGTTTAATTACGAAACAAAATCATCATACAGTATACGTGTTAGAGTTACTGATGCTGCTAACAATACATTTGATCGCATTTTTACTGTATTGATAAAAGATGTAAATGATGCGCCAACTAACATATTGGTAAACGGAAATACAACCGGAACCACCTTTGCCGAAAACAAACCATTAGGAGCAGTTATTGCTAATTTATCTACTACTGACGAAGATGTAGCAAATACATTTACTTACAGCTTTGTAAACACAGCAGGTAATAACAACAGCGACTTTACAATTATTGGAAGTCAGTTGCGCACCAACAATAGCTTTGATTTTGAAACTCGCCAAAACTATGTGGTGTTTGTACAAACTAATGATGGAAATGGCGGTTTATTTACCAAACAACTTTTACTTACAGTAGTAGATAGTAATGATGCACCAACAGCTATAAACATTACCAATACCAACATTACAGAGAATTTAACTACACACACGTTTATTGGTAAATTATCAGCTACTGATGCTGATGCAACAGGAAGCTATACTTACACTTTGGTAAATGGTACTGGAAGTAGTGGAAACGCAAACTTTACTATTAGTAATGATAGTTTGTATTCAAACACTTCTTTTGACTATGAAGTAGCAAGCAGTTACAGCATAAGAGTAAATGTTAACGATGGTAGTTTTGGAACATTCCAACAAACGTTTACCGTTAACATTAACAATGCAAATGATACACCAACAGATTTAAACATCACCTCAAATCAAATTGCAGAATCGCTTCCATCAAACACCACGGTAGGCACACTATCTACTGCCGATCAAGATGTAACCAATACCTTTATTTACACGTTAGTGGCTGGTGTAGGAAGCACAGATAACAATAGCTTTAATATTTCGGGCAACACCCTTCGCTCGTCTGTTTCGTTTGATTATGAAACTAAAAACAGCTATTCGGTAAGAGTAAGAACAACAGACAATGGCGGTTCGTATTTCGAAAAAGTATTAACCGTACAAATTACTGATGTGGTAGATGCACCAACAAACATCAATATATCAAACGATACAATTAACGAAAACCTACCTACCAATACTTTAATTGGTACGCTTACAGGTGTAAGTCAAGACCCAGCAGTTACTTTCACTTACACGTTTGATAACAGCATTTCGGGTAATGATAACAGCAGTTTTATTATTGCTGGCAACCAAATACGTAGCAACGCATCATACAACTACGAAGCAAAAAATGTGTACACCATATATGTAAATGCAAGTACAAGCGCTACTACATCATACACTAAACTAATTCAAATTATGGTGCGTAATCAAAACGATGCACCAACTGATATGGCTTTAAGCTATAATACCATTAAAGAAAACAAACCAGCACATGTTTACATTGGTTCGTTCTCTACTTCAGATGCAGATGCAAATAGCACCTTTACTTATAGCTTAGTAAGCGGAATTGGAGCAACCAATAACGCATTATTTACAGTTAGTAATGATAGTTTATATAGTGCAGCTACACTTGATTTTGAACAACAAAATTCATTCTCAATCCGTGTACAAGCAACCGATAACGGAAGTTTAAATACCCAAAAAGTATTTACCATTATGGTTAGTGATAGTAATGATGCACCAACAGCTGTTAACTTAAATACTAGTGCAGTTTACGAAAACTTACCAGCCGCAACGGTGGTTGCCACAATAAGCACGGTTGATGCTGATGCGGGCCAAACGTTTACTTACAGCTTAGTAAGTGGTGTTGGTTCAAACGACAATAACATGTTTAATATTTTTGGTGGTCAATTACGCACCAATGCCATGTTTGATTACGAAACAAAAAACAGTTATAAAGTTCGCATACAAACAAACGATGGAAATGGCGGTATTTATGCCGATTCGTTTACAGTTTATGTATTAAACAATAACGATGCACCAACCAACATGGCATTAAGCAATAATATTTTTGTTGAAAACAGAAATGTAAATAGTGTTGTTGGAACATTCAGTACAACCGATCAAGATCCAAGCGACTTATTTATATACTCTTTTGCAA
This sequence comes from uncultured Chitinophaga sp., assembly GCA_964545895.1. GTDB lineage: Bacteria > Bacteroidota > Bacteroidia > UKL13-3 > UKL13-3 > UBA6183. The sequence goes on from CAZJHS010000013.1 coordinate 21,865, forward strand.
ATGTTACGGGCAACGATAACAGCGCATTCTTCATTAATGGAAATCAATTACGTAGCAATACCAACTTTGATTTTGAAGGTAAACAAGTGTACACCATTTATGTGCAAACAAACGATGGCGCAGCAACCTATACCAAACAGTTTATTATAAACGTGGCCGATAGCAACGATGCACCAACCAACGTAATGATGAGCAACAATACTGTTAGTGAAAATCTAACTGCAAATGCGTTTGTAGGCATGCTATACAGCACCGATGCCGATGCAAGCAATACCTTTACGTACTCATTAGTTAATGGCAACGGAAGCACTAACAATAACAGCTTTATTATTCGCAACGATAGTTTACTAACCAATAGCACATTTAACTTCGAGGCAAAATCAAGCTATAGTATCAGAATTAAAACTACTGATAACGGTGGTTTAGGTTACGAAAAACAGTTTGAAGTTGTTATTAATAATGCTAATGATGTACCAACAGATATTACACTTTCGGCTAACGAGTTAACCGAAAACAGATTATCACGTACGTTAATTGGAAACCTTACCACTACCGATCAAGATGTAGCAAATACATTTACTTACTCAATGGTTAGTGGTGCAGGCGATGCAGATAATGCTTCGTTTATTTTAATTGGCAACGAATTACGTAGCAACAAAAACTTTAACTACGAGGCCAAGAAAACCTATACAGTACGCATTCAAAGTAATGATGGTAACGGTGGTTCAACCGAAAAAGCGTTTACCATTATTATAGTTGATAGCAACGATGCTCCAACAAACATTGTGTTAAGCACCAATATTGTTGCCGAAAACATGGCTATTGGTAGCAAGGTTTGCGATTTAAGCACTATCGACCAAGATACTACAGATAGTTTCTTGTATAGCTTTGCAAATGTTACAGGTAACAATAACAGTAACTTCTTAATTATTGGCAACGAGTTACGTACTAACAATATTTTTGATTACGAAACTAAGAACTTTTATATAGTTGTATTAAGCACAACAGATGCTGCAGGTGCAACATTTACTAAGCAATTTGTTATTAATATTAAAGATAGCGTTGATGCACCAACCTCATTGGATTTAAGCAATAATTCAGTAAGTGAAAACCGCCCAGTTGATGAGTATGTTGGAACACTAACTACAGCAGATGCTGACCAATTTGATAACTTTAATTACACATTAGTTGCTGGTGCTGGTTCAACAGATAATGCAAGCTTTAAAATTGTAAACGATAGTTTATTAACCAACGCAAGTTTTAACTACGAGGTTAAAAAATTATTCCGCATACGAGTTAGAGTTACAGATGTAACCAACGCAAGTATAGAGCGCATGTTTGTGATTAATATTGACGATGCCAACGATGCACCAACATTGGTTTCGTTAAGTAACAATACTTTATTAGAAAACAAATCAACCCTAACAGAAGTTGGCCAGTTTACTACTACTGATGTAGATGCGGTAGATGCATTTACTTATACCTTAATAGCAGGTGCAGGTAGTACAGATAACAGCTCGTTTATTATTGAAGGTAGCACATTGCGTAGCAACTTTACTGCAAACTTCGAAAACAAAAACACCTATTCAGTTCGTGTAGCTTCGGCAGATAAAGGCGGAGATATAGTAGAGAGTGTGTTTGTAATAAACATTGTTGATGTAAGCGAAAAACCAAGTATAGATAACCAATTATTTAGTGTTTCTGAAAACGATTCGGTAAATACTTTAATTGGTACATTGGTATCATCAAGCCCGGATGCAGGTGCTAATTTGAAATACAGCTTCCAAAGTGTAAATCCTTATTTCGCTATCGATTCGGCAACAGGTAATGTAACTACACTTGCTAAAATTGATTACGAAAAAAATCATGAGTTTACCTTTAAAGTAATTGTTACCGATTTGCAAGGCACATCATTATACGATACAGCGTATTTAACCATCAATGTATTGGATGCTATTGAGACTAAACAAGCATTACCGGCTAACAATTACATGTCGCCAAATAGCGATGGTATTAATGATGTATTTGCTATAGATAATCCATCGCTTTATGTTGATTACAGTTTGTCTGTGTTTAACGAAAATGGAATGGAAGTATACCACATTGCAAATAATTACAACAACGATTGGGATGGCACCTACAATGGCAAGAAATTGCCAACTGGAGTTTACTTCTTTGTGTTTAGCAATAGCAAAACCGGAGATAAATTTAAAGGAGCATTAAACATTGTTAACGAATAAGGAGGAAACATTATATGAAATTGTTTAATAAAATATATACAACCCTATTAGCTGGCGCATTAATTGGCGGTTCGGTACAAGCCCAAGATCGTGCTAATTTTTACACCAATTTGCTTAATCCATTTTTAAGCAACCCAGCGATGGCTGGTAGCCAAGAAAACATACATGCTGTTTTTAACGCTAAAACGCTTGTTGGTGGCATAGAATCATCACCACGTTTGGTAAACTTTGGCATACACACACCATTTGCAAGAAATACCGGTGGTATTGGTGCCAAAGTAATTAGCCAATGGAGTGGAGCGTTTCAAACTGTAAATGCTGAAGCTGCTTACAGTAAGTTAGTGCGCTTAACAACCAATCATACCTTAAGCCTTGGCTTAAGTATGGGATTTGCACAAACCAATTTACGCACCGATTTATTTACCTCGCAAGTAAATTTAGCTGATCCTACGTTTAACAGCAGTAGCTTAAACAAAGTATTGCTTACTGCAGGTGCAGGTATGGTGTATCGTTATAAAAAGCAATTAGAAGTTTACGCTTCATCGCCTATGATGTTAACAGGTGCACAAAGCTTAAACGGATTTTTTATTGCAGGTGCTAAATATGTATTTAACTTGGATGAAGATGGAACTTATCGTTTAAGACCAATTGTTAACTATTATAACTTTGTTACGGCACCTAAATTGGTTGATGTGTTAGCAAATGTGAGCTGGAACGAAACCGTTTCGTTTACTACGGGATACCGTACCAACGGAGCGGTTGTGGCAGGTTTAGGCTTTAACTTTAAAAACGTATTGGTTAGCTACAACTACTATCACAATACAGGAAATCTTCACAATTTAGCTCCAGCATCAAACGAAATTGCTATTGCTTTTAACTTTAAAAAGCCAGAGCGTCAGGTTAAGAAAAAACCAGAGGTAGTTAATGAGCAAATTATTACCGATCAAATTGATAAGGTAAATGATAAGATTAATGGCCTTATTAACATTGAAAAATCGAACCCTGGTTTGGTTAATGTTAAAAACGAAATGGTAAAATTAAACAAAGAGCTAGAGCGTATTTTAACTAAATATAAAATCGAAAACATTGATCAATTAAAACGCATTAAAGAGTTACAAACTAATATTGAACTGTTAATTGCTAAGTACAATGACTAAGGTTTTAAAAACATTATTAATGAGTTGTGCATTGCTAGCATGTTATGCTGGCCATGCACAAACACAACGCGACAGTAACAATGCCGAAATTAAAAAGCAGGCATTAGAAATGCGAGAGCGCGTGAATAAATACATGGCCGATAAGTTGATGGAACAACCTGCTACACCAAATGGTGGCACGTTAAACGCAGCAACAAAATCAATGATAGATTCGATTGCTAATTTAATTGCAATTCAACAAGCCCAAATTAGCCAATTAGCAACCAACTTTACCGAGTTAAAAAAGGCTGTTGAAACGGTAGCAAAAAAGCAAGTTAATGCAGAGATTAAGGATGTTTTAGAAGCTGGTTTTCAGATGGTTGGTCCCAATCAGTTAATTTTATATTTTCCGTTTGATGGGTACCAACTTAATGCTGCTCAAATAAAGGTATTGGGTAAGTTTATGGGCGCTAAACAAATTAAATCGATTACCCTTAAGGGTTACACCGATTGGGTAGGAACCGAGCGCCACAACAGCGCCTTGGCTAAGTTTAGATGTGGTAATGTGGCCCTAAACATTGGTAAAAGATGCACCAATATAAAACAAGAGGTTTTTATTAATTGCTCAACCGAAGATAGAAACGTAAAAACTCAACTTTGCCGTAAGGTGGAGATTTATTTGAATAGATAACGATAATCATAATTGATTTAAAAGCCACCTTAGGGTGGCTTTTGTTTTTTATTGGGTTGATGTAGCAATCCTAAATGGTAATTCTTTTGGGATTAGGTACATTTGGTAAAATATCCCATTATGCGCCATGTTTTAACAGTTAGCTGTTTGCTTTATTTATGTTGCTTATTCAGTTATGCTCAAACCGCAGCTGATTTGCCGCAATTAATACCCTTTAAACAAAAAGGAAACTTCGGATTCAAAACACAAAACAATCAAATTGTTATTCCTGCGGTGTATAAAAACGTTGGACTGTTTGTACATGGGAAAGCCATTGTATCAAAAGATATAAATGGCAAAAGATTAACAGGAGTTATTGACACTATTGGCCATGAAGTTGTACCTATAAAGTACAGATTGTTGTATGGTATATTTAATGATGGAAGAGGTTTTGAAACCAATGGTTTTATAGCAGCAGATGCTTGCTTTACTGTTATTATTGATGATGAGAAATACATAAATAAAATGGGTGTATTGGATAGGAATGGTGATATAGTTTTGGAACCTGATTATTTATATATACAACCCCGTTTTAATGATAGGATAGGTGTGGTGTTTGAGGTAAGAAAACGTATTGAATCTGACGAAAAAACGGCTATTTATAACTCGTTGGGAAAATGTATATTTCCATTTAGCAAGGGTAATGTTTTAAGTGATTGGGAAAATCAAATGCGCGGCTTACCTAAAAAAACTGAACCATCAAAAGAACAACTATTAAAAGCAGATACCACGCAGGCATATACTTATGTGCAAGGATTGCATTTACATGGATTTCCTTTAAATCAGGCCATTGTAAAAGATAAAAAAACTACACTGTTTGGAGTATATAATTTGGCAACTAAAAAATACATTTTACCTCCAACTTATATTTACATAAGGGTATTGGGTAATGCACATTTAGTATGCATCTTGCCCGATAAAAAAGCTAAAAAACTGGTTTATAACCAAGCCTATCAGGTTATAGATAGCCTTGATAGCAAAAGAGAATTTAATTTTATGTGGGGCAGTCAGTTTTCATATAACAACTCTGGTGTGGTATACAGTGGTAATTATAAACCCCTCAATAATTCAGGTAATCAACGTTCAAGACAAAAACATTTCCCCAAACTTGGGTTAATATTAATTATAGATAAAAACCTGAATACAGTTGGCGTTTTTGATACACTAAGTAATGTGGTTTTTGAAACCTCATTAGCAACTAAATATTTGTATGATGATCCTGCTTTTGATGATGATGTTGAAGATAAACTAGAACAGGCGGAGACTTTGGATACCATAATAAAATATTTTCGCATTGGGTTTGCTCCACTTGCCGAAAATGCCTCTTCAAATAAATTTCGCACTTCGCCTGATGGGCAAGTTTATTACGGCCTATTTGGAGGTAAATTGGTGACAATGCCGGCAAAGGATGTTGAACGATTTCCTATGATTAAAAGAGATGGGATTAAACTTGTTTTTGAGTTTATAAATGGCAAGCAAATTCCCTTACCACAGGATCTTCGATATTTATTGCTCTTTGGATCCGACTCTATGTATGCCGCTAAACATATTACTTCTAAAGATTTTTATGAGGTTGATTTAACAGGAAAACTCAGATTACTTATGGATAGGGAGCGCTTAGCTTTAATTGCACGCATAAATCAAACAGTTAAGCCCGTGGTTAATAATTGTTTCTCATGCACTTTTCAAAAACCGATTATGCTTAATCAAAACTGGATATGGGAGTATCAACAGTTTTCTTCCAACGAATTAAGCATACCACTTCCTAACTTGGTACCACAGGCCAATTCTTCATCGGCCAAAATAGATTTATCAAGTGGCCGGTACTTTTTCTTTCACCGCACTACATTAAAGGTATTTGGTATTTATAAAAAGCATCAAGGCATTGTGCCAACTCCATATTACGCTTTGTTTAGGGTAAATCGTAAAAATGGGGAATTGAAAAATTACCTCATAAAAAAATTCTGAAGATAAAATAGTTACAAGGGTTGCTTGGGTTAACAATAACCCCCCGACACAAAGCCGTATAAAATAAAAAACCTCGAATATAAGTTCGAGGTTTTGTTTGTGGTGTGGGAGTCCCGAATGAAACTTCGGGAGAACCTTCGACACAAATTCATGAAAACAATGTGTGAACTTTGTGAATTTTAGCGAATTAGAAATTGCTAATTTAGCACAATGGCTAGAAAAGTTAATTCAGGTGTTTTAATGGAATACCGACATGTATTTGATGATCAACCACAAGAGATCAACCACTATTTGCAAGGGCTAAATCGTGATCTAGTGTTAAGGGCGTGCAATATATTTACTAAATATAATTACATGGAAACCGAACAATTAATAGTTAATTATTTTGGCGAACCTCAAAATTAAAACATTAAAGAACAAGCATTGCAGCAATACAGAATATTAGCTCAGCGTGGGCCAGTAGCAATTTGGGATGTTGAAACTGCCTTACAAATATTTCAATATGCATTCAACAACTTAACTAATAACCCTGACAGTGTAAATAATAATAGCGACTTAGAATTAAAGGTTTTTAAAGCTGTTATGGCACAAAACCAAAAGAATATTGAACCAGAAAGTAAATACGTTGAGATTCTTAATAGGGGAAACGTTGATTTAGAGACTTTTCCTTTAATACAGTTTGCACTGTCCTTTAGGAAAAGTGAGTTTCTAAACTATAATCTAAATGCCATATTTATTTGTGAAATGGTGAAAGCTGTTATGGTATTGGAATTTTTGGATAGACACGAGACTTATGGTATTTACCTTCATAAATTATTGGAAGAGTTTGAATGTAAAACATGGGTTGAATACTTTGTGCGTTTGACATCTTTGCTGAAATTTGGTCTTGAGAGAGAATCAAGTTTGAGTGAAATCGTAATTCCAAAAGATTCGATGTTTGCTTCAAATAAAACGTTCTTAGAAAAGCATATAGCGTCCTTTGTTGATGAAGAGGATGACCGAGATTTCATTTCTATTCGAGATAAACCTTTTTATGAAGCAGAGAGCGGAAACTATCGCATAATATTCGACAGGTTTGTTGCTGAAAAGATGTACAGAGGTTTGTTTTTTAAAATTTGGGATATTCATAAGGTAATGGCTCCCGAAGAACGACCTGTGAAAAACTTCAAATCCTTTTGGGGTAAAGAAATATCTGAGGAGTACCTTTCTTTCTCGATTCTCAATTCGATTTATGGTAAATACATAGCTAAAACAGGGGCGGATCTTGATAAGGCTATGGATGGTGCGCCTGACTATTACGTAAGAAATGGCAAGAGAATCTTCTTATTTGAAATAAAAGATGTTCTAATCAGAGCTGATGATAAGAGAAGTAATGATTTTGGTCGAATCGATGAGGCTTTGCGAGAGAAATTTTTCTTTTCAAGAGAATCAGAAAAGAACCAAGCTGTTTTGCAACTTGCTCAAAGCATAAGAACCATTTTAACGGGAAACGCAGTGTATGACCCTGCTATTCCAATAAATAAAGTGGAGATATTTCCTATTCTGCTAACCCATGATAGATTGTTCGACACCCCTGGTTTTAATAAATATATCAACAGACTTTTTAAAGAAGAGCTTACAAAACTGATGCAAGAGGGCTTGGACGTAAGCAGAGTTAGAGAAATTACTGTTATAAACATCGATACTCTAATGATATATCAAGATCATTTAAGGGAAAGAAAAATTAAGCTCCATGAAGTTATTGATGCATATATAAAGATCACTAATTTTGATACGAAAAAAAAATACTCTTTGCCTGATGCTATGAGTAAATTGCGTTCTACTTCTTTACCATTTTCAGTATTTATTGAAGAATTTAGAAAGGAGAGCAAATTCGTCAATAAAGAAGTGTTTCGTATAATGCAAATAGTTAAGAACAATGCGGTTAAATTAACTGATGAAGAAGCGATATAATCTTTTACAAGAGTCTATTTTATAACACCCTCAATAATGTTTGCCCCTTTTTTGAATTGAAATATTATGAAAGGATAACATAATTGCTGATGCAAAATAGCGACTTCGGGATTGATTAATGGTATTTACTCAATTTTACCATTTATTCTAATTGGTGTGAGAATCCCGATTGCTCAATAGAACTCGCTACATAAACCGTATAAAATAAAAAATCCCGAACCGTGAAGTTCAGGATTTAAATGTGGTGTGGGAGTCCCGAATGAAACTTCGGGAGAACCCCCGACACAAAACTGTATAAAATAAAAAATCCCGAACTGTAAAGTTCAGGATTTAAAATGTGGTGTGGGAGGGAATCGAACCCCCGACACAAAGATTTTCAGTCTTTTGCTCTACCGACTGAGCTACCGCACCATCTTTTGAGGAGTGCAAATGTAAAAATTAAATTTATTTATGCAAATATTTCTTTCGATTTAAATTAAAAATAGCTGCCGCCCTACTCAAAAAAAAGTTTTATTATTGTGCACTAAGCACAGCAAAATAACTGTATGATAGCACAAATACTATTTGTAATAATTGCGGCAGTTGCCACGTATTTTTTTGTTAAAAACCTTAAAACCATCAGAAGAAACATTTTGTTGGGCAAGGATGTAGACCTAAGCGACAACCAACCTGAGCGCTGGAAAACCATGTTTAAGGTGGCTTTTGGGCAAACTAAAATGGCTGCACGCCCAGTTCCTTTTGTGTTACATTTAGTGGTTTATGTGGGTTTTGTGCTTATTAATATTGAAGTGTTAGAAATACTTATTGATGGTATTTTTGGTTCCCACCGTGTACTTTCGGCATTGGGTTCGGTGTATAATTTGGCCATTGGCTTTTTCGAAATATTGGCTTTTGGTGTATTGGTGGCATGTGTAATATTCTTAACCCGCAGGTATGTAGTAAAGTTAGCACGCTTTCAAAGCCCTGAGTTAAAAGGTCAACCCAATAAAGATGCTACCACTATTTTAATTATAGAAATTGTATTGATGGCTGCTTTATTAAAAATGAATGCTGCCGACCAAATTTTACAATCTCGCGGAGCAGATCATTACATTCAAGCAGGTTCGTTTCCTATAAGCAGCTGGTTGTTTGCACCAATTTATGCAAGCTTCTCTGATGGAACATTGGTGTTTATGGAGCGTGCAGCATGGTGGTTTCATATCATAGGTATTTTTGCCTTTATGAATTACCTGCCTTTTAGCAAGCATTTTCACATCATCATGGCTTTCCCTAATACGTTTTACTCAAGCCTTAAACCTAAAGGCGAGTTAAAAAACATGGCCAGTGTTACGCAAGAGGTAAAACTTATGTTAGACCCAAGTGCTGCAACACCCGAAGGTTACGAGCCGCCAACAAGTTTTGGGGTTAAAGATGTACAAGACTTAACCTGGAAAAACTTAATGGATGCATATACCTGTACCGAGTGCGGACGTTGTACCAGCAGTTGCCCACAAAATATTACAGGCAAGTTGTTATCGCCACGCAAAATTGTAATGGATGTGCGTGATAGGCTAGAAGAAGTAGGTAAAAATATAGATGCCAATAATGGTACTTTTGTTGATGACGGCAAAAACTTACACAGCTATGTAACCGAAGAAGAACTTTGGGCATGTAATACTTGTAACGCTTGTGTTGAGGCTTGTCCGGTAAACATTAACCCTATGGAAATGATTGTAGAAATGCGCAGGTATAAAGTCATGGAACAATCATCGGCACCAGGTTCGTTAAACAATATGTTTAGCAACCTCGAAAACAACCAAGCTCCATGGCAATTTAGCCCAATGGATAGAGCCAATTGGACACAAGAAAATTAATATACATAAACCTACTTCGGTAGGTTTTTTCTTTTATAAAAGCACAACATGCCTGTAACTAAAGTTGATGTAAGTACGTTTTTAGAATTAGCTAAAAGCAATCCAGTTTTTGATGTGCGCAGTCCGCAGGAGTATGCTTATGCGCATATACCCGGTGCTTTATCATTGCCTATTTTTAATGATGCACAGCGTGCCGAAATTGGAACTACCTACAAACAAATTAGCAGGCAAGATGCTATAAAAATTGGCTTGAAATATTTTGGTCCGCAACTAAATACTTATGTAAGTTTAGTTGAAGAAACGCTTAAAAAATATACAAGTAACAACAACCAAAAAGTATTGGTGCATTGTTGGCGCGGTGGCATGCGCAGTGGTGCTATGGCTTGGCTACTTGGTTTTTATGGATTTGATGTGGTGTTGCTAGAAGGTGGTTACAAAGCTTACCGTAATTATGTGCTAAACCAGCTTGCCCTGCCATATCAATTTAATGTATTAGGCGGATATACCGGAAGTGGCAAAACAGAAGTTTTATTGGAACTTAAAAAGCAACACGAGCCAGTTATAGATTTGGAAGGTATAGCTTGCCATAAGGGCTCATCTTTTGGTGCATTGGGCATGAAAGACCAACCATCGCAAGAGCAGTTTGAAAATAATTTGGCAAAAGAGTTAACCGCTTATTATCATTTAAATGAGCAGCAAAATTTTCATCAACCCAAACCTATTTGGATTGAAAATGAAAGCCAACGAATAGGTTTGTTAAACCTGCCAAAGCCATTTTATGAAACCATTTTAGCAGGTAAAGTATTTGTGTTAAATATTCCTTTTGATGAACGTTTAAGGTTTATTACCGAGTACTACGGTAAATTTGAAAAGGATAAATTGGTTACGGCCATTATGCGCATACAAAAGCGCTTGGGCGGCTTGGATACAAAAAATGCGATAAACTTTTTATTAGAGGGTGATGTTTCATCATGCTTTAAAATTTTGTTAAGCTATTACGATAAACAATATCAGCAATCTGCTGAAAAAACAATTAGACAGGCTTTAGTTTTAGAATCACCGTTGGTTGACGAAAAGCATAATGCCACTTTACTTTTAAATGCGATATCATCATCATGACAACTCCAATAAAATTAACTCAATTTGCTAAAGGTGCTGGTTGTGGATGTAAAATTGCCCCTGCTGTTTTAGCCAATATTTTAGCTAATAGTCGTGTGTCATCGCCAATAAATAGTGATTTATTGGTAGGTAATAGCAGTAATGATGATGCCGCAGTATATAATTTAGGAAATGGTTCTGCATTAATTGTAACAGCCGATTTTTTTATGCCCATTGTTGATGATGCTTTTACTTTTGGCCAAGTTGCTGCTGCAAATGCATTAAGCGATGTATATGCTATGGGTGGAAAACCCATAACAGCTATTGCCATTTTGGGTTGGCCTATTGATAAGCTTGGTGCCGAGGTTGCTGCACAAGTAATGGATGGCGCTAAGCAAATTTGTAATCAAGCGGGTATAGTTATTTCGGGCGGGCATACCATTGATTCACCTGAACCATTTTTTGGTTTATCAGTAAACGGAATGGCAAATCTTGATCACATCAAACAAAACAATACCGCACAAGAAGGCGATGTTATTTTGCTGAGTAAACCCATTGGGGTTGGAATATTAGCTACGGCACAAAAACGTGGTGTATTAACCGAGCAGCATCAACCTATTTTAATTGAGCAACTTACCACGCTAAACTCATTTGGTGAGTGGTTAGGAAAAGAGCAAGCGGTACATGCCATGACAGATGTTACTGGTTTTGGTTTGCTAGGCCATTTGGTTGAAATGAGCGAGGGGAGTGGCTTAACAGCAACTATTAATTATGCTGCAATTCCTAAGTTAAAGCCCGCACTTGATTATATGAAGCAGAGCATTGTTCCTGATGCTACTTATCGCAATTGGAATGCGTATAGTGATAAAGTGAACATTGCACCAACTGTAGATGCCATGGAAGCTTTTATGTTATTACCCGACCCACAAACCAATGGCGGATTATTAATTGCAGCAGATAAAAATAAGGTAGATGAACTACTTAAACTTGCTCACGCACACGATACCGAGCTGCATGTTATTGGTACTTTTGGCGTAAGTAATACCAAAGCCATAGAAGTAATTTAATTGCACCTAAGCTATAAAAAAAACAGCCCAACAAATTATTTGCTGGGCTGTTTTTGTATACAAGTAACAACTAGTTTTTTACCACTTTACGGGTAACAATCCATTGGTTATTTTTATCTTTTAATTGAACAATGTAAATACCTTGTTGCATTTCTATTAAGCTAATTTGCTCGTTTAGTTTGCCAAACCCTGCAATGGTTTTGGTTGATAGTAAACGCATAGATGCATCGTAAATATTTAACTCTGTTTCGCCAGTTAGCACATCTAAATCAGACCAAACTCTTACATAATCTTTAGTAGGTATTGGAGCCATGTATACATAGTCGTTAATGTTACTTTGTATGGTTTGCTCTTCAGTTACTTGTCTTGTTGATGAGTATGTAAATGCATTGTTTAAGTCTACTTGTTTTAAACGATAGTAATTAACTTCACCTTTAATAAATCCTGCATCAATAAACTCATAGTTGGTTTGCACACTGCTGTTTCCTTTTGCAGCTACAGTTCCAATAGTTTTAAAGTTTACATTATCTAAACTGTGTTGAACTTCAAAATGGCTGCTGTTTTTTTCTTGTGCGGTTTTCCAAGTTAATTGAGCTTTCTTTTGTGCAGTTAACTTAGCTGTAAATGCGCTAATAGTAACTGGCAACGCACTGGTGTTTTCAACAATAATTCTAAACCTATTATTACCAAAGGTGGCCGCATTACTGCTATTAATAGTAAAGCTGTAAGCGTTGTTTTGAATAATAGGTGTAGTGCTGTTTAAGTAGTTATCTTTTAAATAAAAGTTAATTCCTGTTGCAGTAGGTACGTTATTAAAAGTAAAGGTGTGTATACCATTTATACCACCAGTATATAATTTAATAGTATCTGTAGCATGGGTTGTTAGTGGTCTAGCATCTAATGCGTGTGCAATGTTATCGGTGCCATAGCTGTAAATATCGTTTACACCATTATTTAAACGTGCTATATCATACACATCATTAGTTTGCAATGCACTTGGCATAAACTTAACAATAAACTGATCGTTGGCAAAAGAATCGCTGCGCATGGTTATTTTCAACTCATCGGTAGGTGTACCAGTTTTAAATAAACGATTGGTAATACTAGTTGCCTTAAACGATTCGTAGAAAGTTAAGGAAGGCGATGCTCCACTTGATTGTATAAAGAATGCTTGACCTGGAGCTATAATTCCATCAAACGTACCAGATGATAGTGCATTGTATTGTTTGTAGCTTAAACTTCCACCATCATACACATAAATGGTAGGGCGAATTTTTGAGTAGAACGTTCCTGAAAATCCAGAATTTCCAGATCTATACATACTACCCCAATCAAAAGGTGCTGCATATGGGTTGCCTAATAAATTCCATCCATCATCGGCTGAGCTTCCAGTGCTTGTAAATGTAACAGGCATGGTAACATACTGTTGATTTAAGCTTCCGGTAACAGATAAAGTAACTGCATTTTGGCTTGTAGTAGCACCACTCAATCTTCCAAGATCGCTTCTATCACCACGCACAAAAACGCGGTATCCTTTACCAACAGTAAAAGGCATGCTTATGCTTGATGCTGCTGTCCAGCCTTGATTTAAATTACCTGTTGTGGCTTCGTTATAGTAGTAAACACTTGCAGCATTATTAGCAGTTGCATCAAATCCATTCGAGTTTGTTGTTCCAACGGTTGTTCCTGTTCCTGCACCGGTAACAAACATTTCGTCTTTCCAATCGGCTAAGGTACCACCAGCTATTGGCGATGCCATAAAGCGCCATGCTCTTTGGCTCGAAGGAATATAACACTCAACCACCACATTTCCGGTAATACTAGCATCTGGTCCCATTTCTGCAACCATTGCAGTACCACCTGAATTAGATGTAAGCGTTAAGTTGCTACTTGTTGCAAACACACCATCATCGCAAGTTAATTGGCTAGTTACTTTTAATGGTCCACTAAGTGTTACTGTTCCAGTATTGTTTATACGAACTTTTGCAGCTGTATTTGAAACAAATAAACCTGCAGGTATAGTTTGATTGGTGGTGCCAAAAAATTCCACTTCTCCCGAAGTGTTATTAATTGTTCCACTTCCACTTATGCTGCCCCTAATGCGCAGGTTACCGCCATTTACGTTAATGGTTTTGCCTGCAGCAATGTTTATTCCGTTGGCTACAATAGTTTTTCCGTTACCAACATTTGGGTTATTACCACTTGATATTGTAACTGCTGTAGAGGCCGTAGGAATTGTACCACAACTCCAGTTTGCAGTATTGCTTGGGTCGCTATCAATTGTGCCAAGCCATGTACCAGCAGGTGTTATGCTAACAACTGTTGCTGCTGATGTGGCTGAGCTACAAGTTCCGTTGGTTGCAATTACAGTATAACTTCCTGCAGCAGTTGCACTGTAAGTTGTTCCTGTTGCAACATCAACACCATCTTTTTTCCATTGATAAGTTGTTCCTCCGCTAGCAGTTAATAACTGACTGCCGCTTGAGCAAATAGCTACCGCACCAGTAGGGCTAATATCTGCCGAAGGTGTGGTGTTAACAGTTACAACAATTGCAGTTGAAGCACTAGCCGATGTACATCCTTTATCGCTAATAGCGTATACATCATAACTACCACTTGTGGTAACAACTAATGGGTTTGAAGTAGAGGTATTGGTACCATCTTTTCTCCATTGGTAAGTAGTTCCTCCGGTTGCCGTTAAACTAACGCTTCCACCACTACAAAAAGTTGTTGGTCCGCCTGCAGATGAGCCAGCACTTGGTAGTGCGTTTATAGTTAAAGTAGCATTGTTTGATGTTACATTACCGCAAGTATTTGTTACGGTTACACTGTAATCATCTGCATCAGCTAATGTTAAATTGCTTAAAGTTAATGAGCTATTAGTTTCACCCACTATTGCCAAACCACCTTTTTTCCATTGGTAACTTGTGGCATCTGTTGCTGTTACATTAAATGTAATGTTTCCTGCAACACAACGCTCTGCCGAAGCTGGTTGTGCAGTAATTGTAGGTATTGGGTTAACTGTAATTTCTTGGTAAGCCGAATTAGTTTCTGCGCACACACCATTTTTAACAACCGCTCTAAAACGTGTAGTAGCTGTTAAGTTACTTGGTGTTGCTGTTGTGGTTGTATTAGCTATCGTGGTCCAAGTACTAAACGGACTAATTGCACTTTCCCACCTTACTACGCTACCTGTTTCGCCACTTAAACTTAATGTGCCTGGTGCACTGCTTGTGCATATAGGAGAAGTTCCTCCGCTTACGGTTCCGCCAACTGAAGCTGGTGTAACTGTAACTGTAGTAGTGCTTGATGAAACACTTGAGCAACTTCCGTTTTGCACCACCGCTCTAAATTGTGTGGTTGCTGTTAGTGCTGCAGAAGTATAAGTAGCAGCTGTATTACTAATGGTATTCCAACTACTAAATGGAGAAACTGCACTTTCCCAATTAACTACATTTCCTGTATGTCCGCTAAGGGTTAATAACCCTGATGTACTTCCAGAACAAATGGTAGTACCACCAGTTACGCTTCCTGCTACTGTAGGCGCATCAACTGTAACTGTAGTTGCTGTTGCAGTTGTAGCCACACAACCATTTGCATCCGTAACTTGTACTTTGTAATCGCCTGATGAATTAATTACAAACGATGATGTTGTAATTGCTGTATCAATATTATTTTTCTTCCATTGGTAAGTTGCACCATTGCTGTTTGATAAAGTAACACTTCCGCCTGCGCAGAAATTTGTTGTTCCACTGCTAACAGTAATTGTTGCATCAGGTAAGCTATTAACAGTAACAACCTCTGCAGTTGATGGAGCAGAAACGCAACCATTTGCATCGGTAGCAATCACATCATAACTACCACTTGTGTTAGCTACGTATGGATTAGTAATTGAAACGTTGGTGCTGTTTTTTCTCCATTGATAAGTTGAGCCACCAGTAGCTGTTAATGAAACATTTTGACCACTACAGAAAGTAGTAGCACCACTAGGTGTAATGATTGCAGTAGGCAATGCATTTACAGTTAAGTGTACCGTGTTTGATGTAGTTGTAGGAACACATGTGTTAGAAATAACCACATCGTAATCGGCATCATCAGTTAAACTAACACTTGCTATTGTATACGAGTTGCTTGTAGCTGTAGGAATATTTACGCCACCTTTTCTCCATTGGTAGCCTGTGGCCCCGGTTGCAATTACTGTAAATGTTACTGATGAACCCACACATTTAGTTGCAGCATTTGGTTGTGCTGTAATTACTGGTGCGTTGGTAACAGTTACTAAAGTTGCTGTTGAGTTTTGTTCGTTACAAACACCACTTTTAACTACTGCTCTAAAGTAGGTTGATGTAGTTAATGCGCCTGATGTATAAGTATTATTTGTGTTTGCTATTGTTGTTGGCGAAGCAAATCCTATTGTGGTTGATGATTCCCAACGTACAATATTACCTGTATGTCCTGCTAAGGTTAAGGTGCCAGATGTAGCTCCTTCGCAAATAGTAGTTCCACCACTTACAGTTCCACCAACTGTGCTTGGGTCAACGGTTACTGTGGTTGTATCAGCATTAAGTGCCGAGCAAGTTCCGTTTTGTACCACAGCCCTAAATGCAGTTGTTTGTGTTAATGCAGCAGATGTATAAGTTGTAGAGGTGTTTGATACATCAACCCAAGAAATAAAAGGCGATACAGCGCTTTGCCATTTTACAACGCTACCTGTATTGCCACTTAGTGTAAGCAAGCCCGAGTTGCTGCCTTGGCATTTTACTGTTCCACCAGTTACACTTCCTGCAACAGTAGGGGCATCAACAGTAACAGTTGTAGCGGCAGCTGTTGTAGCCGAGCAGCCGTTTGCATCGGTTACTGTAACCGTATAACTACCACTTGTATTTACTATGTGTGAGTTAGTAGTTGCACCACCAATTGGTGTTCCACTTTCTTTCCAAACATAGCTTGTACCATTATTATTTGATAAGGTAACGCTTCCACCACTACAAAAAGTAGTAGCACCACTTGGTGTTATTGTTGCGTCAGGTAATGTATTTACTAAAACAGTTGTATTGGTTGATGTATCTACACAACCAAATCCGTTTTGAGCAACAACTTGATAGTTGCCACTTACAGAGGCCGTGTATGGATTAGCAGTTGAAACTTGCGCACCATCTTTTAACCATTTGTAGCCTGCTGTACTTCCGCTTCCTGTTAAATCAACACTTTGTCCTTGGCAAAAAGTAGTAGCACCACTTGCCGAAACAGAAGCCGTAGGAAGCGCATTTACTGTTAAGCTTGCAGCACTTGATGGAGCAGAGTTACCACATGTGTTAGTAGCTACAATTGTATAGTTGGCTTCATCGCCACCCATTAATACAATACCATCAACTACATTGTTTATGGTATAAGAGTTTGTTGTTGCCCCCGAAATATTTATTCCGTCTCTTTTCCATTGATAGCCAGTTATTGGATTAACAGATGTTGCAGTTGCAGTAAAGGTAACAGGGCTGCCTTCACATATATTTTGCGAACTTGGGTTTACACTAAATGTAGGCACATTATCAACTACAATTTCTGCATAGCTTGATGTAGCCTCAGCACATAAAGCAGTATTTTGTACAACTGCTCTGTAGCGCGTAGTTTCTGTAAGTAAAATGGCCGAATGGCTAGTTGTTGTATTGAGTATTGTGGTCCACGAACTAAATGGTGCCACCGAACTTTCCCATCTTACTACGTTACCTGTTTTGCCAGATAAAGTCATGGTTCCAGTACTACCTAAACTACAAATTGTTTTGCTTCCACTAACTGTACCACCAACGCTAGGTGGCGTAACAGCAATTTCTTCTTCAAACGATGCAGCTTCTGCACAAGCACCGCTTTGCACCACTGCTCTAAATTGTGTTGTTTGGGTTAATGCTCCCGATGTATATGTTGCATTTGTGTTTACTATTGGAGTCCAAGTTGAGAATGGTGAAACAGAACTTTCCCATCTAATAACAGTACCTGTTTGGCCTGCCAAGGTTAATAATGGCGAGTTGCTTCCAGAGCATATGGTAGTTGATGCTCCTGTTACACCTCCACCAACTGTAGCTGGCGATACTGTTACCGCAGTTGGTGTGGCTGTGGTTGATTGACATCCTGCGGCAGAAGTAACACGAACTGTATAGTTACCACTACTTGAAGCAACATAGCTACTATTGGTAGCTGATGGTATATCGGTTCCTCCAACAATCCATTGGTATGTGCCTGTGGCCGCATTGCTTAAGGTAACTGTACTGCCTGAACAAATATTGGTTGATCCTCCCGCAGAAATTGTAGCATCTGGAAGTGCGTTTACTACAAAAACAAATGGTGCAGATGTTGCTGTACAACCGTTACCATCTGTAATTACTACCTCGTAGCTTCCTGATAAAGTAAGTGCTAAATTTCTACTTGTTTCACCTACCATATTGCTGCCATCTTTTTTCCATTGCCAGCCAGAGTAGGTAGATGAAGCTGTTCTAATATTTGCTGATGAACCTTGGCAGATTGGATTTGTACCTACATTTTGTTGTACTGTAGGTGCTGTTGCACTATTTATAGTTAAGGTTGCTGCTGATGATAAAACATTGCTGCATGTTGCCGATTGAACTTCAACAGTATAGTTTCCTGCATCTAATGCCGAAACACTTGGTATGGTGTATGTGCTATTTGTTGCACCTACTATGTTAGTTCCATTAAGTTTCCATTGGTAACCGCTTATTGTTCCTGTTGCAGTTACACTAAAGCTAACCGATGAACCAACACACTTAATATCTGATGATGGTTGTGTGGTAATATTTACGGGAGCATCTACAACTACTTCTGTATGTGTTGATGCAACAGCAGCACATGCGCCATTTTCAACTAATGCTTTAAATCGTGTGGTTTGTGTTAATGCTCCTGATGTATAAGTATTATTTGTATTGGCAATATCAACCCATGAACTAAAAGGACTTGTTGCCGATTGCCATTTTGTAATTGTTCCAGTGTATCCACTTAAAGTTAATAAGCCTGATGTACTGCCTTCGCAAATAGTTGTACCACCAGTTACGCTTCCTGCAACCGGTGCAGCATCAACTGTTACTGTAGTGGTTAATGAATTGCTTGATGCGCATGCTCCATTTTGTACCACCGCTCTAAATTGTGTGGTTGCAGTTAGTGCTGCAGAAGTGTAAGTAGTTGCAGTATTACTAACAGTATTCCAAGTACTAAATGGCGAAACTGCACTTTCCCAACTCACCACATTTCCTGTTTGTCCGCTTAAGGTTAATACCCCTGATGTACTTCCAGAACAAATGGTAGAACCACCGGTTACACTTCCTGCTGCTGTAGGCGCATCAACTGTAACTGTAGTTGCTGTTGCAGTTGTAGCCACACAACCATTTGCATCCGTAACTTGTACTTTATAATCGCCTGATGAATTAATTACAAACGATGAGGTTGTAACTGCTGTATCAATATTATTTTTCTTCCATTGGTAAGTAGCACCGTTGCTGTTTGATAAAGTAACACTTCCGCCTGCACAGAAATTTGTAGTTCCACTACTTACTGTAATAGCAGCATCGGGTAATGCATTAACTGTAACTGCTGTTACTCCCGATGTTGACGAGCAACCGTTTCCATCGGTTACAACAACAGTGTAATTACCGGCAGTTGTTGCTGTGTATGGGTTGCTGGTAGATTCGTTTGTTCCGTTCTTTTTCCATTGATAACTGTTGCCAATAGGCGCAGCTAAATCAACCGAACTTCCTGTACAAAAAGTAGTAGCACCACTAGGTGTTACAGTAGCACTAGGTAAATTATTTACGGTTAAACTAACACTGTTTGATGTGGTAGTGCCGCATGTATTAGTAATATCAACTGTGTAACTTCCAGCATCAGCTGCAGCAACTGTTGCAAATGATAACGTGCTGTTAGTTTCTCCGCTTATGGCCGAACCACCTTTTTTCCATTGGTAGCTAATTGCACCTGTTGCGGTAACACTAAATGATGCTGCAGTTCCTTCACACGCTGTGGCAGAAACTGGTTGAGTGGTAATACTTGGATTTGCATTTACAACTACAATTGCTGCACTTGAAAACACTTCATTACAAACTCCGCTTTTTACTACTGCTCTAAAATGTGTGGTTTCTGTTAAGTTGCCTGATGTATAAGTGGCTGTTGTATTTGCAATATCTGTCCAGGTTGAAAAAGGAGATACTGCATATTGCCACTTTTCAATATTGCCAGTATAACCGCTTAAGGTTAATAAGCTTGATGTGTTACCTGAACAAATGGTACTTCCACCGCTAACCGAACCACCAACAGTTGCAGGATTTACGGTAACTGTAGTTGATGTTGAGCTGTCTAAAGCACAAGCTCCACTTTGTACTATTGCTCTAAATTCTGTTGTGGTATTTAATGCTCCTGATGTATACGTAGTTGTTGTATTTGCAATGCTATTCCAAGATGTTCCTCCATTGGTTGATGATTCCCAACGAATAACCGAACCTGTTTTTCCGCTTAATGTTAGTGTGCCTGATGTTGCACCTTCGCAGATGGTGCCACCACCAGTTACTGAACCTGCAACAGTTGCCGGATCAACCGTAACTGCAGTAGGACTTGCTGTTGTTGCCGAGCAACCATTAATATCTGTTACCGTTACTGTATAACTACCAGCAGTGCTGGCTATGTACGAACTACTTGTAGCACCACCAATTGGTGTTCCACTTTCTTTCCAAACATACGATGTACCATTGCTGTTGCTAAGTGTTACGCTTCCTCCACTGCAAAGTGCTACTGCGCCACCTGCGCTTATGGTAGCATCTGGCAAAGCATTAACCGTTATGGTTACAGTGTTTGATGTAGCCGAAACACAAGTTCCGCTTTGTACCACTGCACGGTATAATGTGGTAGTACTTGGCGAGCCAGGGTTATAAGTATCGGTTGTATTAGCAATAGTGTTCCAAGATGTTCCTCCATTGGTTGATGATTCCCAACGGATAATTGTTCCGGTGTAACCCGTTAATGTTAGTGTTGATGCAGATGCGCCTATACAAATAGCAGCTGTACCTGTTAATGTTCCGCCAACCGAAGTTGGATAAACTGCTACTGTTTGTATATCTGAAGTAATGGTACAACCTAAACCTGCGCTGTTATCAGTAACATCAACCGAATAAGTTCCTGCGGTTGTTGCAGTATAATCGCTATAAGTTGCCCCACTAATAGCCATGCCTGCGTCTTTCCACTGAAAGGTATAATTTGTACTGCTATCAACACTTATCACAACATTACTTCCGGCACAAAAACTTAATGCACCCGATAAAGTAACATTAGCTGTTGGTGATACAACGATAGAAATACCTGCTGCATTTTTCGAACAAAAATTAACCGTATCGGTTACTTTTAACGTGTAAAAACCGGCCTGCGTTACTACTAATGTATTGGTGTTACCACCAGTTGCTACACCATAGTTTTTCCATTCATATTTTAAATCGTTAGGGCCGCCCGTAACATTTGCTGTAAGCGTGGTGCTACCTCCTGGACAAAATTTTGTAATGGGTGAAGTAATGCTCACTGCGGTTGGGCATTGTGCAATTACGTAGCTGTTTAAAAACGTAAAAGTTACGATTAAAAATAGGGCGAATTTTTTGGGCATACTAAACATCATACGGAAACAATTTGATGCAAAGTTATTACATTCAGTAGGTTAATGGTGATGAGTAGCGGTAGAGCATGACGAGTGGTTTTGCTCAGCTATTCACTTAAGTAATTTAAAATCAAATTATTGCATTGATAGGGATGATTAAAGCCTGCGATATTTATGTAAAATATCATAAGTTTTATACAAAATAGCACAAATTAAAACTAAAGTTTAGCTGCTAAATCAGCCAATTAAGTTGTTTTAAATCTAAGTGGTGTGTGTTCAGCAAGAAGGTCAAATTGTGATTTGCACCTGGTGTTGAATTTGGAATGATGAAGACTTTGAAATATCCGTTTAACCTATCTTACTCCAGCATTTTTTAACTGGTTAGCTTCTTGTAAAGTTAATCTACGGCCATTGTAATAAGCCGAAATAAATGCATCGTTAAATCCTTTTGAGCTAAGGTAGCGAAGGGTTGTAATACAACTTTCTTCGTTGGTAAATTTACCACTTAAAATGCGCACAAAGTTTTCGTCAATTACTTCAAACATAATATTAGCAACGCCATTAAATGCTCTTGGGTTTAATGGTTTTCTAAATGCACCAAGTTGTACGGTATAAATTAAACCTTTTTGGTTAACTACATCTACCTTGTTGCGTAAAAAGGCATCAAGCACCTTGTCTGTAATTGCAGGTTGCGCAGGTCGTCTTAAATTAGTTGCAGGTGTTGGCTTAGTTGCAACTGCATTGGTAGGAATTGCTTTAGCCTCTGTTGGCTTAATTTCTTTACCATTCGCATCGTAGCGTTTTACACTTACTTTTCTTCGTTTTTCTACCAAGTTAAATGTTACAAAAACACTTTCTACATCTTTGTCAATTTGTACTTGTATGTTGTTTTGAAGCAAAGTATATCGTGTGCCTAACACTTTCTCATCAAAAATAATTTTGTAGTTTCCGTATGGTGCATAAAACATAAACGAGCCATCATTTTCGGTAAGCGTATGTACCGTTTTTCCGTTTTCGGCTGATATTTTAATGCCGCCCAATTCAGGTATTAATTCAATTTGGTTCGATAGTAAATCCTTATCAACGTTAATTTTACCGTATATTTTTACGCCTTTTACAAATGGTATGGCAATGTATTCTTTATCGGTATAGTTGCGTGCAATTAAAACAGTATCGGCAATGTTGGGGAAATAACCATCTAATTCCTCTAACGAAAATGCACCAAATTCATACAATCCAGTTGGCATATTTTGCAGTTTTGCGCGGCCCTTTTCGTTGGTTAAAACATCCCATCCATTTACACGCACCACCACATTTTCTAATAAGTACTCATCATTATCTTTTAAATGATTTCCGTTTACGTCAATAAACGCAATAAAGTTGGCACTAAAATACTGGCTTTTCGAGAAAGGATTTTTTACACCAAATGTTTTACGTACGCCTAAATTAGCCATTACATTTTGCGATGATACAACGCTGTTTTCTTGGCTAATGCCTGTTGCACCACCTGAAGTATAAAACACATTGCTATTACTATTACGGGTAAGGTAGTAGCCAATTTGTAATCTAAAACGCCAATCGTTGTTGGTGTAGTAATTTAACTCGGGCATGTAGCTTAATGTTTGCCTTTCGTTTAAACTGTAATAGGTGTAACTAATAAATTGTTGAAGTATAAAATGTTGGTCTTTAAATTGGTGTTGATGATTAAGTGAACTAGATACAATTTGTGGAGAATAAATTAATCCTCCAGCACCATAGCCAGATGTACCAATGTTTCCATAGGCATAACGAATATTTGCCGAAAACACTTTCATACGTGCCATTCCAAAAAATTGTAAAAAGAAATAATCTCGCGAAGGTGTGTAAAAAGTTGGCCTGGTATATCCTGCAATTACAGAAGCTGAAAACAATTGGTTTTTATCATAATCAAAACTACCAAAATTGGTGCTTATCCCTCTGGTATGAACCGCTCTGGTTGCAATTTCAGAAAAGTTGTAGTACGCACCTGTTGATATAAATCTGCCATCGCCAAAAGAACGACTTAACGTAACTTGATTGTTTAAATCAAAATACGAAGTGGGAACAAAACCGGGTATGTTTATAAATACATCGGTACGCTTGTTAAAGTTACTTATGCCTTGTAAGCTAAAGCGCTCATTAAGCCTGTAACTTAAACTCGATGTGCCTATAAAAACTTCACCATTATTGGTGTATGACGAGCGTTTAGAGAAATAACCAAATGATAAATTGGTGCTAAGCGCATTGTTTTTTAAATAGGTTGCCGAATAGTTTGCACGTGCAATAAAACCCGTAACCGATTGACCTAAATTAGGTAAATGATTAGCCACAATTACACCTCCTGAAAGGGAGTGTCGTTTAAATAAACTTTGGCTAATATTTAAACCGTAATAATCGGTTATAAATTTAGAACTAATTTGGTTTGAGCGTGTGTAACCTGTACTTAAACTAGTTGTTTTAAACTTTACGTTATACGAAAATCCGTAACCCTCGCTTGAGTATCCTAAGTTATTTACACCACCTAAAATGTTTAATGGATTTTTGGTATAAAATGCACCAATGCTTTGCTTGGTTCCAATGCGGTACATTGCTCCAACACCACGGCCAGGCACGGCAAAAGTTGCGTTGTTTTCTGGTACACCACTAATATCACCGGCAAGCACAGCATACTTTTTATCGTAAACGCCTACCACAAAATTAGAGTACCTTAAATAGTTATCGCTGTAATAATTGGTGCTAAAATTGGTTTGAAATTGATACAACACATTTGCCCCATTATCAAGCTGGGTATTGCCACGCAACAAGATATTTAATAAAGGCGAACCATTTGCAATACTGTTTATATTAGCATCTAAGGTTAACGGAAAATAGGCATAACCAAAAGGCGTTACCTTTACCTCGTTACCAAGTTTTACAAAATCAACTTTTTTGTTTTTTTGTTGAGCCTTGTTTCCTAAGTTTTTCGATTCGCTTGTTTTAATGTACACCGTATAATTTTTTGTTTCATCG
>CAZJHS010000014.1:0-354 GCA_964545895.1 uncultured Chitinophaga sp.
TTGCTTTCGGATTTTTTAAAACGATCTTTGATATACACTGCAAGGCCATTTTTAATAGCTTCTTCGGTGGTTGTGATTTGCTTTCGGATTTTTTAAAACGATCTTTGATATACACTACAATTTTGGAACGGGGCAACAACTGCAACGTTGTGATTTGCTTTCGGATTTTTTAAAACGATCTTTGATATACACTTGAAATAGAAGATATTATAACCGTACAGGTGTTGTGATTTGCTTTCGGATTTTTTAAAACGATCTTTGATATACACTTTAACCTTTCCGTAGGGTATACCACGGTAAGTTGTGATTTGCTTTCGGATTTTTTAAAACGATCTTTGATATACACTGACCTCT
>CAZJHS010000014.1:454-46112 GCA_964545895.1 uncultured Chitinophaga sp.
TGAGTATGGTTGTGATTTGCTTTCGGATTTTTTAAAACGATCTTTGATATACACTAAAAAATAGAACAAGAGCAACGCAGGAAATGTTGTGATTTGCTTTCGGATTTTTTAAAACGATCTTTGATATACACTCGCGTGATAAATTAAAGTTGATGTTTTGTAGTTGTGATTTGCTTTCGGATTTTTTAAAACGATCTTTGATATACACTTAAAGGACACAATGGAAATTTTGGAAATGAGTTGTGATTTGCTTTCGGATTTTTTAAAACGATCTTTGATATACACTGACCTCTGCAAAATACCTGTCGATGGAGCAGTTGTGATTTGCTTTCGGATTTTTTAAAACGATCTTTGATATACACTCAACCACTTGTTTAATTTTTCATCGTAGTAGTTGTGATTTGCTTTCGGATTTTTTAAAACGATCTTTGATATACACTTGCGTATTTTCTCTTTTAATCCATCAGCGGTTGTGATTTGCTTTCGGATTTTTTAAAACGATCTTTGATATACACTTTTAAAAATACACGATGTACCACCAACTAGTTGTGATTTGCTTTCGGATTTTTTAAAACGATCTTTGATATACACTTTACATCGGCTAACATTAAAGCTGAGTATGGTTGTGATTTGCTTTCGGATTTTTTAAAACGATCTTTGATATACACTGAAGCATTACGCCTATTCGCTGTTGTAGGGGTTGTGATTTGCTTTCGGATTTTTTAAAACGATCTTTGATATACACTAAGTTGACAATAGGGGAATCAACAAATTAGTTGTGATTTGCTTTCGGATTTTTTAAAACGATCTTTGATATACACTATGTAAGAAATGTAAACATTGGTATCGCAAGTTGTGATTTGCTTTCGGATTTTTTAAAACGATCTTTGATATACACTCCTTTTCATAATTTATCTATGGTGTTTAAGTTGTGATTTGCTTTCGGATTTTTTAAAACGATCTTTGATATACACTATACCATGGTGTAGTTTTGTAAAAATCAACAACTTATATGCTAAATTGGATTCGAAAAAAGTGTATCAATTTTTGCCGTTGGTATAAGTACCAACGGCATTTTTTATTTTCTACAACACATAATTTTGTTGAATTTGAACTATTGGTGAAGAGAAAAATGATATAAACGAACCGCAAGCAGGATACAATACAGTTGTAACTAAGGCTCCCGAATTTTCTTTTTTCTCATCCATAACTGAATAAGAGGAGGAGCACTACAAATGGCTGGCTTCATTAACTCCCGAACAACACTTACAAATGCAGTGGCCAACATTAAATGAATTTATGCCAAAGAATTAAGAAAGCAAACTACACCTTTTAAAGAGTTGAGATTTGAATGAAAAATAAACAAGAATAAATCTTAGTATTAAAACAGCTCCAGTTGCTGTAATGGTGCTTCTTTTTCTGCCGCTTTTTTGCCGTAAAATATTTCCATCATTCCAAACTGTTTATCAGTTACACAAAGTATTCCAACATGACCTTTTTCGGGTAACTCTTTTTTAACCCGGTTAATATGTACTTCCGCATTTTCGCGACTAGGGCAATGACGCATATAAATACTAAACTGAAACATATTAAAACCATCACGCATAATATCTTTTCTAAACTTAGCCGCAATCTTACGTTCGGCAGTGGTTTCTGTTGGTAAATCAAAAAATACAAGTACCCACATAATTCTGTATTCATTTAATCTGGTGTTCATACAAATTTGTTTCTTAAGCCATTTCGGGGTAAAGTATTTTTCGGCCCGTGCCTTCAAAGCAATCAACCAAACTTGCTGTGGTACGTTGTAAGCCTACCATTAAAGGGCTTCTCTTGCCGTCAATCACTACATCAAGTGTAGGTATTGATAAAAGTTGTCGTTTATGTTCAGTGGTTAAAGCGGTGTAGTCTTGCCCCGATTTTACCATGCGTAAAACCACTTCATCAACATATGGACGATAGGGTTCCATGATATCATCAGCC
Organism: uncultured Chitinophaga sp.; assembly: GCA_964545895.1. GTDB lineage: Bacteria > Bacteroidota > Bacteroidia > UKL13-3 > UKL13-3 > UBA6183. Next base: position 2,435 of record CAZJHS010000014.1, read on the forward strand.
AGGCAATAAGCATTGTATTGGTTACGATGAAAAATACCTAACGTAGGCAATAACCCCGATGAAACAAGTCCGCGGGCAACCACTGCGCGTAAAATAGAATACCCATAATTAAGTAATCCGTTTGGTTGCTTGCCCTCTCGGTCTCTTCTAAACTCTAAAATTTCGTCCTCAAACAATTTACTCCAGTAGTAAGCAGCTGCGCGTGCTTCATGGTATTCGCCATCACCACTTTTTACATTACTAGCCCAATGGTTCATGTTTTGTGTTTCAACTCCAATTTTATTTAAAACAGCCGCTTGGTTGGCAATTTTATATTTTATGGTTTGTTGCCACAATTGTTTTTTTAGCGGTACGCTGGCTTCTAATTGTGCTTTAAATCTTACTTGTTGTAGGGTGTGGCCACTTAAATTTAATAGAAGGCCAGTGGGTAAGTGTTTTTCATCGCAATTAACCAATGCCACATTATTATCCGTTAGCTTGGTAATTAAGTGTTGGGTAACTGTAATTTGTTGATGGTCTAAAACTACAATACCAATATCTTCAATGGGTACTGTGTTGCCCAACATCTTGTCGTATCCATGTGCATTAGGAATGCCAATAACTAATTGATCGTTTTTGCAACTTAAATAAGCAGGGTTGCCAAAATAGAGGGTACGTTTTATCATGGTTAGTTTTATTAGGTTCGGATTACTTGTAATAATCGTGCCAAAAACAAACTAACTAGCTAAATACTAAAACATTATCGAAATACCAAATTGTGGTATAATAAGGTTGGTGGTTGATTTTTTGGTGGTGTAGGTTACTGTTTGGTTGCTGTTCAGTACAATACTTTCTGGGTCGATGTATTTAGCACGACTGCCCAATTGTTGAATAACTTTGGCTTCAATGCGCACCGTACCTAAGCTTATGCCTAAGCCAGCACCATAACCTACATAGGCAGCTACGGAGCCTTGCAGCATGTTGGTAATATCAGCGGGTTGGTTGGGATTGCTGCTGTTTGCTGCGGTAAATGATATACGTTGCGACCCATCAAAAAAGCGTAAGCCGGCTTGGTAAACTAAGATAGGATATACGGTACGACCTAAAAACTCAACACGGCCTAAATACCCAAAACTAAATGCTCCTGTGTTTACCTTGTTTTTTACATCGTAGGTCTCGCCTTGTATTTGTGTGGTGGTATAATTGGTTGTATAACCAAACCATACATAACTTATTTCGCCTCCAACTATAAATGGGCGTAATGTTTTGGTGTTTAATTTTTCGCTAAACGGATTGTATAAAACGGCTAACCCTAAGCCACCTCCCCACATGTTGTTGCTGGTTGTTTTAAATTCGCCATCGGTTAAGTATATGGGTGCATAAAGGCTAACCACAGCTTTACCTTTATCGGGCTGCGATAGTGCCATGGCTAACGAGTCGCTAGCCGAAATGTTATAGTTTGAATTACCCGGAATAGTAATTACATCATTGTTTTGGCTCCAACAAATTGATGAACTTAACAGCAATCCTAAAAGTGTAAGTAATAAATTTCTCATATCAGTGGGTTGTGCTGCGCACTTTGCACAAACTATGCCATAAATTTCAAAACCTCATCAATAACCACTTTGGGCTTATCTGCATGTAGCCAATGTCCTGCACCATCAACTGTAACTAATAGGTGGTGCGGAAACAACTTTTGCATCAAAGCAAAATCTTTTTCTTGTATGTATAATGATTGTCCGCCACGTATAAAAAGCACTTCGCCCGTAAATGGATGGTTAGCATTAATCTCGGTTAAAATATTTACGTAATCGCGCTTAAGCACATCAATATTAAACTTCCATTTGTAGTGTGCATCATCTACACGGTCTAAACCCTTCATTACAAATTGGCGTGTACCAAAATCGCCAAGGTATTGTGCCATGGCTGTTTCTACTTCTTTACGTGTTTGTGCCTGGGTTAAATCTACATTGTTTATGGCTTTAAAAACATCATCGTGTGCGCCATTTCTGTAAGGCTTTGGGGCCATATCGGCTACCAATAATTTATGCGTTAACTCGGGGTAAGTTAAAGCAAATTGCATAGCCACCTTGCCGCCCATGCTATGCCCCAATAAGCTTGTTTTGGCTAAGCCATGTTGTTGCATAAAATCTTTTACATCATTAACCATTAAAGGTATGCTGTGCGAAGAGGTATGTGGCGAACGACCATGATTACGTTGATCAACAACATACACATGCAAACCTTGATTGCCCCATTCGGTAGCCAAGGTATGCCAGTTATCAAGCGAGCCTAAAAAGCCATGCAAAACAATGAGGTGTTGTTCTCCGGTTCCATATTCTTTGTAATTAAGCGTAATACTCATGCGTGTAAATATATTGGGTAATGGTTATTTTTCAAATCGAGTGGCATTTACTTCGTTAGGTATTGGTTTTTGATGTAAAATAAAGTCAGCCATCAGTTGGCTAAAATACGGAGCCACCAAAACACCTTTAGTGCCAAGTCCGTTAAATATATACAAATGGGGCAGGGTAGTATGTTTACCTAAAATTGGTCTTCTATCTCGGGTAGTTGGTCGTATGCCCACCCAATAATTAAGCACTTGGTAAGGGCCATTAATTATTGCATCTGTTTTTAGTTTAAGTTCATCAAAACCTGCTTGGGTTGGGGTGGTATCATCGTTATCCCATTTGTAAGTTGATCCCACTTTAAACTCATCATTACCTAAATTAACAGCATAGGCACCACGCTTGTATATTTTGGTATCATCTAAAATTTGGGTTGATATTTTAAAAACATCACCCTTATTATCAATAACAGGTATATGGCTAAAAAAAGGATTGTACTTGTTTTTATATCCTTGACAAAATACAACCGAACCAGCCTGATAAGTTTGTTGGTAAACCCATGTTTGATTTTGATGCTGCAACTCATCAGCTTTAAAATTTTGCTGCAAATAGCTCTGGTGTTTAATAAAATAATTCTTGCAGGATTCTAAAAATTTTACCGTATTTAACCAACCACTTTGCTTTATTTCAACAGCACCAAAAGGAGCTTGTAAACCGGGGTGTGGTATAACATCTGTAATTACATACGGATTTATTTTATCAGTAAGTGCACTAAAAAAATCGTTTTGCTCTTTAATGCTAGCAAAGCTAAGTTGAATGTGCTGGTTAATTAAAAAGTTTGTACCAAGTAAGGTTTCTAAATCGGTATAAGTTTTTTGCATTACGGGGTAAAGCTCATCAACCATCCAACTTTTAACCATGCGTTTACCGCTGATTGGAGTAAACATACCGGCTGCAATTTGCGATGATGATTGGGTGTTACCATCATCAATAACCAAAACCGATTTGCCCTGCTTTAGTAAATTTAGCGCAAGCAAACTGCCCGCTAAACCTTGTCCTACTATAATAAAATCTTTTTGCATGGTTTAGTATTTAGTGGCTCTAAGCATGTGTCGTTTGCGTGGTGGGCCAGGTAAGCGCTCTACTTCGTACCCAACTGCTTTAAGCGTGCGTTTTACTTCGCCTTTGGAGCTGTAAGTAACTAAAATGCCTTGGTGTGCTGTTAGTTGATGCATTTTTTCAAACACCTCAGGGGTCCATATATCGGGTTGTTTGTCGGGGCCAAAGGCATCAAAATAAATTACATTAAAACGGGTTGTGCTAGTAAATGTATGTATGCTTTGCGCTGTTTTGTGCAAGTAAAAATTAGGCGTAATTGGATTGTTTAAATTCCACGCACACTGGTGCATTTGGGTAAATAATGTTTGGTATGCTGGGTTAATATATTGCGGGTAATTAAGTTGGTTAATTAACTCAATGGGCAACGGAAAAGTTTCTAACGATTGGTAATGGCAGGTAATACCCCATTGCATTGCTTTTTGTAGGGTGAGTATGGCGTTTAGGCCGGTTCCAAAACCAATTTCTAATACATTAACTTCTTTTTGTTGTGCAGCAATAGGAGCTAAGCCTTGTTTTAAATACACATACTCGGCCTCTTCTACAGCTCCATTGCGGGAGTGGTAGGTTTCGTTTAGCTCACTGTTGTAAAGCGTATGCGACTGATCGTTGGTAGTATAAAGCGTAATCAAAATTTTACCTAATTGGGCGCAATTTAGGTCAATAAAAGTTAATCAAAAAAGATTAGATTTGCCAAGTATGCTATACAAAAACATAGGCGAGTTATTAGAACAAAACCACGATTACGCATCGGTAATGCATTGGCATGGCATTGATGCGTTTGCCTATTTGCAGTTTACCTTAGATGAAGTGTGTAAGCTAAAAAATATTGATGCACGTAGCATTGAAGTTGAGATTTTAAATCAACAACAAAAGCAATTTGCACCAAGTATAGAAAAGCTAAAGCATTACGCACCATCAAGCTTGTGTGCCTACTTAAAAGATAATCACCATCATTACGCGCAACGCATGTTGCCTGTAATTGAGCACCACATACAACAAGCGCAGTTGCAGCTTAGCCAAAACTACCCGCAATTACATTTGTTGGCCAATATTTTTGCTACGTTTAAAACTGATTTTTTAAAGCACATTGCTTACGAAAACAACAAGGTTTTTCCTTACATAAAAAAGCTAGAAAACTTTACCATTAGCTTTAGTAATGCTATGTTGGTGCAGGTAAAAGATTTTAGCATAAAAGATTTTATTTTAAAGCACCATCATGATGATGATGAGATGCGTAATATTAGGTTGTTGCTTAAAAACTACAGCACCGATACCCGCGATGCATTAGCATATAAGGTATTGATGAATGAGTTGCAATCGTTTGAAAAAGATTTGCGCCAACACAGCCAAATTGAAGAAGAAATTTTGGTTCCGATGGCATTGCGTATGGAGCAAAAATTATATGCCAGGTTAGATAACTTGGTTAAGCTTAACTAGCATTTATTCTTTGATGAGTTTTCCGTTAAATACCTTGCTGTTTTCTTTAATGGTGTAGTAATACAAGCCTGATTTTAGGTTTGATAAATTAACTTTAGTTTGACCAAAAATCTCTTGTTCAAAACAAATAATACCAACCATATTGTATAAAGTAAAGTAGCCGTTTTGTTGTTTAAGGTTTATGTATACCTCATTTTGAGCTGGGTTTGGATAAACAAATAACTGGTTGGGTTGATTTACTTCGTTAATACCAACTGTTTTGCTTATAGGTGTGCCCCAAGTGCCGTTTTGGTTTTTGTAATAAAGTAGGTGGTGATAGGTTTCTTGAAGTGGAAAGTTTCCATAATAAGGTCCACCAGCACCATTTACATATTTCATTGTTGGATTAGGAGAGTCACTTGATTGGATACATGTATCGTTGTTTAACGAATAAAATTGGACTGGGTAACTAGATTTTACTATAGTGTTGTAATCAATATCTGTTTTATAAAGGTTTGTGCTTGAATATGGTTCTAAATCTAATATAGGGTTGTGTTTATAAGTAGTATTAATTGTGTCGTAAAACGATTGGTTTTGTTCAGGTTCTGTTGAATGAATAAGGTAGTTTACTCGAGCAATTTTATAGGTAAATGAATCCTGAGAGTAATTAGCATCTATGATTTTGTTAACTCTTTGTTCAATTATTTCTCTGGTATTTGGGCTTACTGTTTGTGTGTGAAATTCATCGCCAACCTCAAACCTGAAAATACTATCCCAAGTTATGTTGTGCATGTCAATATTATAAAGAGAATAATTGGCACTATAAACCTTTGAATTAATTAAACCACTAGGATAAATATCAGAAAGATTATAGAAGATAGAAAATGGAGACAAATAAGGGAAATTGAAAAAGTTAGCAGAAACTACCAAACCATGTTTTTCATTTAGTTTTAGAATTGGTAGTTCTGCCACATCTTGATATTGAATATATGAGGAGTCTTTCATTACTACCGAAGGAGTAAGCACTTTCACCATGATGATTTCGTTTGGGAAATATTTTAATGAATCATTTGATGAATGTTCGAAATAAATATCAACCCACCTACTGCTATATGCTAACCATTTATCCTTTAGATTAGTATTTAACCTTAATTCAATTGCTTCATCGTATTGATTAAAAAAATGAACGAGTGTATCTCCTTGCAAGGTCATTTTCTTTCCCCAAAAACTATATAACAAAGTAGCTTCACAATAATTAATACTATCAAAAGTTGTCTGTAAAAATTGAGGGTTGAAAAAATAGGTATTCATATTGCTATCAATAATCTGACTGTTGTAGCCACCTCCAAAGCTCATATAATATGTTGTCACCCCGCGTTCAACAGGGAAATAAGGTTGGGCAAAGCCAACGTATGTTGTAAGGATTAGGATTGAGGCAAGTATATATTTTTTCATAAGGTTTTTTAAATAAGAGTATTGGTTTAATACAATAGGTTGCGTAAGATACTTTTTTCGTTTAAAAAACGAAACCGTTATCTTCGCCCCATGTTAAAATTAAGCAACTACATAAACGGTGCTTTGGTTGAACCCATCTCCAAGCAATATTTAGATAATTACAATCCATCAACAGGTAAAGTATTTTCGCTTTGCCCCGATAGCGATGAGCGTGATGTGGAACTGGCCTACCAAGCTGCTGCTGCTGCTTTTAATAGCTGGAGCAATACCCCAACCGAAAAGCGCAGCAAAATTATGTTGCGCATTAGCGAGTTGCTAGAACGTAACTTGGATAAATTTGCCGAGGCCGAAACTATTGATCAAGGTAAACCACTTTGGTTATCAAAAAATGGTGAAATGCCACGTGCTATAAGTAATATTCGCTTTTTCGGAACCGCAATTGAGCATTTCTCAAGCGAAGCTCATCCCATGGGCGACCATGCTATAAACTACACAACCCGCACCCCAATTGGTGTGGTAGGATGTATTTCGCCATGGAATTTACCTTTGTATTTATTTACTTGGAAAATAGCACCTGCTATTGCTGCTGGTAACTGTGTGGTGGCAAAACCAAGCGAGGTTACTCCATACACGGCTTATTTGTTAAGCGAAATTTGTATAGAGGCCGGTTTGCCTGCAGGCGTTTTAAATATTGTTCACGGACTTGGTCCTAAGGTTGGAAGTGCATTAACTGTGCATCCACATATTAAGGCCATAAGTTTTACGGGTGGTACAAAAACAGGTGCCGAAATTGCCCGTGTTGCTGCGCCAATGTTTAAAAAACTATCGTTGGAATTAGGAGGTAAAAACCCCAATATCATTTTTGCCGATTGTGATTTTGATAAAATGTTGGCCGAAACGGTACGTTCATCGTTTTTAAATCAAGGCGAAATATGCTTGTGCGGTTCGCGCATTTTTGTGGAGCGACCAATTTATGAAAAGTTTAAAGCAGCATTTGTAGCCAAAGTAAAGGCCGAGTTAGTAGTTGGTGATCCGCTTGCACCCGAAACTAAAACTGGTGCCATTGTAAGTAAAATGCATTTCGAAAAAGTGCTTAGTTACATTGATTTGGCTAAGCAAGAAGGTGGAACAATACTTTGTGGTGGACACGCTGTAACTGTGCCTGGCAATTGTGCCGAAGGTTGGTATATAGCCCCAACTGTAATTGAAGGTTTGAGTTACGATTGCCGAACCAATCAAGAAGAAATTTTTGGTCCGGTGGTTACCATCACTCCATTTGATACTGATGAAGAAGCATTGATGATGGCTAACTCTACCGAGTATGGTTTGGCATCGATAGTATGGACAGAAAATTTAACACGCGCACATACCATGGCAGCTAAAATTAAAGCGGGCATTGTATGGATTAATTGCTGGTTGCTGCGCGATTTACGTACACCATTTGGTGGTGTTAAAAACAGCGGAGTTGGCCGAGAGGGTGGGCTAGAAGCCTTACGCTTTTTTACCGAACCTAAAAATGTTTGTATAAAATTATAATCCTTGCAAGCCCTGAAAGGGCGAAATACTAAGGCGAGTTGGTATAACCACTTGCCCTATCAGGTTAATGATGTTTGTACAAAATCATAACAAAAAAAGAGGCTATCTTAATAAGGTAGCCTCTTTTTTTGTTATGCAAGCCCTGAAAGTGCGCAATACTAAGGAGAGTGGTTCAACCACTTGCCATATTAGTTTAATAATTTAGTTAAAAACTTCGGTTACCAATTTACCAATAAGTTGGTGCATGGGTTTTTCGGTATCAAGGCTCGGATTAATTTCTGTAATCTCAAACCCTACTAAATTTTCTATTTCTTTAAATGTTTTAAGTAAGTATACGCCTTGCGCAAAGGTAAGACCGTTTTCTACCGGTGTACCCGTTCCAACACTTAGGCTGCTATCCAAACTATCTACATCAAAACTCACATAAATATAATCGCAGTTACTTAGATGTTTTAATGTTTGTTCAGCCACAGCTTCAATACCCAGTTGCGCAATTTCATCAGGCCTAAAAGCACGTATACCTTCTTTGGTAATAATAGCTTCTTCTTCTTCTTCGGTACTACGCAAGCCTATAAATACAATATCAGATCCTTGTAGTTTTGGGGTGATATTTCTACGTCCTAAACGTTTAAGGTTATTCCATAAATGCTTGGTAATTTCCAACGGGTTGTTGCGGCCCATTTCGCGGTGGTCGTCACCCATTAAAGCAGCCAAAGGCATTCCGTGTATATTGCCCGATGGGGTGGTGTATGGACTATGCAAATCCGCATGAGCATCAATCCAAACTACACCAATACGTTGGTTGGCATAAAAATCTTTTACACCAGATATTAATGCATTGGCATTGCTATGGTCGCCACTAAATATAAAAGGAATTTGATTTAGCTGTAAAGTATTTACAATGTTATCGCATACTTTTTGCTGAAAAGCGCTAATAATTTCAATGTTTTTGCCGTGTGGTGTTACCGTGGCATCCTTTATAGGTTTTGGTACTAATTTGATGTAATTGTATACGTCAATTTTCTCAAAATTTAATTGCTTAAGTTCATCAATTAGGGCTTGGGGGCCTTGAGCAGCACCTTGTTTACCTGCTCCAAAATCACTTTCAACTGTTAATAATTTAAATCGCTCATCACGCATAAAATACCATAAATGGTGGGCTGCAAGTATAAGTAAAATAAGCTAAAACCTTACTTCGGTTAATTTTTGTGTTGTGGGTTGATGATAAAATCTGTTGATTTGAATTCTTTCTTTATTACAAAAAATACAATGGCACAAAACACCTCGGTATTATTAATGATACGCCCCGTTAGTTTTACCTATAATGCGCAAACTGCTGTAAATAATGCTTTTCAGCAAAGCGATGCAGCTAATGCTCAAACCCAAAATATGGCTGTGGCCGAGTTTAATAACATGGTGCAATTACTTACCGATAACGGGGTAAGGGTTTTTGTGTTTGACGATACAGAAGAACCACATACACCTGATAGTATTTTTCCAAACAATTGGTTTAGCACACACGAAAGTGGTGATATGGTTGTGTATCCTATGTATGCGCCAAATAGGCGTGCCGAGCGTAGGGCTGATATTGCAATGGCTTTGGGCGAGCAATTTATCATTCAGGATATTATTGATTTTACCCTTGCCGAACAAGAGGATAAGTTTTTAGAGGGTACAGGCAGCATGGTGCTTGATAGAGACTTGCGCATTTGTTATGCCTGCTTATCGCCACGCACCCACAAAGATTTGTTGGTTGATTTTTGTAATCAATTAGGTTACGAACTGTTGGCGTTTCATGCAGTTGATGCAGTTCATCAACCCATATACCACACCAATGTAGTAATGAGTGTTGGCGATAAATTTATGGTTGTATGCATGGAGTGTATACCTAACCAAACTGAACGCGATTTAATACGCCAATCTACATCTAAAGATATTATTGAAATTAGCCTAGCGCAGCTTAATCAGTTTGCAGGTAATATGTTAGAGGTTGTTAACCAAAAAGGCGAACACCTACTGGTAATGAGCTCGCAAGCCTATAATAGTCTTACGCCTACACAAATTACCCAACTCGAAAAACATGCACGTATTTTACACAGTAATTTACAAACCATTGAAACTAATGGTGTCGGTATTGCACGTTGCATGATGGCTGAAGTGTTTTTTACGCCTAAAACTCAACAATAATTGATTGAAAAAATCATAAAAATTAATATTGCTTTCGTTAACATTGCATCGCATTTTTAAATTACTAACTTAATAATAACTACAAGGTTGTCAGCAGGTATCAAAAACAAGTACATCGACTTAATTAACCAAACGTTTTATTTTCCACGTCATGGTTTTGAGGTTAAAAACAATCAGCTTTATTTTCATGGAGTTGATTTAATGGAGCTTATTAAACAATACGGAACTCCATTTAAGTTTACGTATTTACCTAAAATAGGCGAGCAAATTAATAAATCGCGCACCTTGTTTAATCAGGCCATTACTAAGTACAATTACCAAGGTAATTACAATTACTGCTACTGTACCAAAAGTTCGCACTTTAGTTTTGTGATAGATGAAGTTTTGAAAAACGATGCTGATATTGAAACATCATCGGCTTTTGATTTGGATTTACTGGCTAAACTACACGCTAATGGTAAGTTTGCCAAAAGCAAATACATTATTTGCAATGGCTATAAAACCGATTTATATGCGCAAAAAATGGCCAGCTTTGTAGAGCAAGGTTTTGAAAATTTAGTGTGTGTATTGGATAATCCGGGTGAGTTTGAGTTGATTGATAAGTACGTACAAAACCCTATGAAATTAGGTATTCGTATTGCTACCGAAGAAGAGCCAGGTTACTTAGTTTACACTTCGCGCTTAGGCACCAGCCATAAACTTATTACCGATTTGTACTTGAATAAAATTAAAGATAACCCTAAGTACAAGTTAAAAATGCTTCACTTTTTTGTAAATAGCGGTATAAAAGATACCACGTACTATTGGAGTGAACTTACACGCTTGGTAAATATGTATTGCGATGTAAAAGAGCTTTGTGCCGATTTAGATACATTAGACATTGGTGGGGGTATGCCTATTTATACCTCGTTAGGGGTTGAACACGACTACCCATACATGATTGATCAGATTGTGTATTACATTAAAACCATTTGCGATAGCCGCAGTATTGATGTGCCAAACATTATTACCGAGTTTGGTTCTTTTACAGTTGGCGAAAGTGGCGGTGCCATTTACAATATTGTGGGCGAAAAGCAGCAAAACGACAAAGAATCGTGGTACATGATTGATAGCTCGTTTATAACCACTTTACCCGATACTTGGGGTATTGGCCAAAAGTTTATTTTATTGGCTATAAACCAGTGGGATGAAGAATTTAAGCGCATAAACTTAGGCGGATTAACCTGCGATAGCCAAGATTTTTACAATAGCGATACCCATACTAACTCGGTATTTATGCCAAAACTGCAAGATGGCGAACCTTTGTATATGGGATTTTTCCATACAGGAGCATACCAAGAAAGTTTAGGCGGTTATGGCGGAATACAACATTGTTTAATACCTGCACCAAAACACCTAATAATTGATAGGAAAGAAGATGGAAGCCTTGATGTAAAGGTGTTTGCGCAAGAACAAAATGCTGAGCAAATGATGAAATTGCTAGGCTATTAAATATTAAAGAATAAAAAAAACAGACTTTTTTTGCAAAATGTTTGCATAAAATAAAAACAACTCATACTTTCGCACACCTAAAAAATACTGTCATGGCATTTACAAGATACAAACGCAAAGAAAAGAAAAACAGAACTGTGTCACGTTTACGTACACAAGGTTTAAAATTAAACAACGCTGTTGTTAAAATCGTATCACCGAACAAAGATAGAGTAGTAGTTATCGAAGAATAATTGCTCGGTACTTCATTGTACCTCATATAAAAAAGCCGCTCCGAAATTCTTCGGGGCGGCTTTTCTTATTTGTGCTCGGCTAACTTTATAATAGCTTGAGCCGCTTTGGTGCTGGCTCCCACACCGCCTAAATCTTGTTGTAGTTTGAGGTAATCTTGCATCAGGGTTTTATGTTTAGCTCCACCGGGTAAAATGGCTTTTAGTTCTGTAGTCATATTACTTACCGTAAAGTCGTGCTGAATAAGCTCAACAATAGCCGGTTTGTTTAAACACAAGTTTACTAATGAAATGTATTTAATGTTTTTAACCAGCAATTTAGCAATGCGGTACGAAATAGGATTAGCCACATATCCGCATACTTGAGGTACGTTAAATAAGGCTGTCTCTAAGGTTGCTGTGCCACTGCATACAATGGCTCCTTCGGCATTTTGCAATAAATCATAAGTTTGGCCATATACTACCGTTACTTGTGGGTTAAGGTAAGGTTGGTAAAAATTGGGGTTGATACCAGGCGCTCCAGCAATGATAAATTGATAATCAGGGAATTGGGTGATAACCTGAAGCATTAGCGGTAAAATTTTGGCAATTTCTTGTTTTCGGCTACCAGGTAAAAGGGCAATTACAGGCTTATTTAAGGCGTTATTTTGCGCTTTAAACTCATGGTTGGGCTTGTGTGATGCAATGGCATCAATTAAAGGATTGCCCACGTACAGGCTATTTACTTGCCATTTTTTAAAATAGGATACTTCAAATGGGAAAATAAGGAGAAGTTGGTCTACAAATTTTTCGAGTTTTTTACCTCTATTTTCTTTCCAAGCCCAAATTTTGGGTGCAATGTAGTAGGTAGTTTTTATTCCGTTTTGTTTGCAAAACTCAGCTATACGCAAATTAAAACCCGGATAATCAATTAAAACAACCACATCAGGGTTAAAGTCAAGAATTTGTTTTTTGCAGGTTTCAAGGTTTTTAAAAATACTTCTAATATTCATCACCACTTCCACAAATCCCATAATGGTAACTTGTTTGTAGTGCATTACTAAGCCTTCTGCTTGCTGCTGCATCAAGTCTCCACCCCAAAAATTAAAGGTTGCGTTGGGGTCTGTTTGCTTAATGGCTTTTATTAAATTGCTTCCGTGCAAATCACCAGAGGCTTCGCCTGCTATTAAAAAATACTTCATGTTTTGTACAGCAATTTTAACAAAGAGTTTTTAAACTACACGTTAAAAACTATTTTTGATGTAAAGGAATATATAAAATCATATCAAAATGGAAAATCAAAAACAAAACAAAACCACCCAATACTTATTGTTAGTGTTGTTGTTATTATCGTTGGTGGGCAATGTACTTCAATACAAAAATAATCAGCAAGATGTGGCCACTCGCGATTCTAAAATAGATACTTTAGTTACCGTGCAGGCTGAGTTAGAGACTGAATTAACAGAAACAGGTAAAGAATTAGAAAGTTACAGAGGTATTGCAGCAAACCTAGATTCGTTGTTGGATGATGCCAATAGCAAAGTAGCTGCTCAAGAAGCAAAAATTAAGCAATTAATCTCTAGCGAAAAAAGCGGTGCTTCATTAAATAAAAAATTAAAGAAAGAATTAGCTGAGTTGCGTAAACTTAAAGATCAGTACTTAGAAAAAATTGATCAATTAATTACCGAAAATGCTCAACTTAAAAAAGAAAACGAAACCAAAGCTGCCGAAATTACTAAGCTTAACGAAGAGAAAAGTGGCTTGCAAGGTAAAGTGGCTACTGCATCTCAGTTAAAAGCAGAGTATGTTAAAGTAGGATCGTTTAAAAAGAAAAGCAGTGGAAAATATATTGAAACTAGTTTGGCTAAACGCACCAATAAAATTGATGTTAGTTTAACTGTAATGGATAATAAAGTTGCCGAAACTGGTGACAGAATGGTATACGTTGTAGTAACCGAACCAACAGGTAAGGTATTAGCAGGTACTAGTATGGCTAAATTCACTAATGCAGATACAAAGGAAGAAATGGCTGCTACTGCATCATACAAAATGGCTTACAATGGCCAAAAACAAGAAGTAAAAGTGAGTTTTGAAACAGATGAGCGTGTGTTAACCGCAGGTAACTACACTATTGATGTATATATTGAAGGTACTTTAGTAAATACATCAACCTACATATTGCGTTAATTTTTATAAAAATAGACGAATAAAAAACGGCCCCGAGCTTTAGCTCGGGGCCGTTTTTGTTAATAGTTAGTATTGTGTGATTTTATGCCAATGTAGATTAAGCTAAATAGTACAAAAAATAACTTAAATACAATGTAAAGGGGCTTAAATATAATCTTCAGGAGCAACATAGTTTTTTTTATGTGCTTCAAAAATAGACAGACATTGTTTAAATAAACCTTAAATGTTCCTTAGGATTTTTTAAGATTTATTTTCTCTGTCAAATATTTGCCCGTGTAACTCTCTTTTACTTTCACCAATTGTTCAGGTATTCCCTCAAAAACTAGCTTTCCACCATTTGTTCCTGCTTCTGGGCCAAGGTCAATAATCCAATCTGCACATTTAATTACTTCCATGTTATGTTCAATAACAATAATGGTATGCCCTTGGTTAATGAGCGCATTAAAAGATGCCATCAATTTTTTAATGTCGTTAAAGTGTAAACCTGTAGTAGGCTCATCAAAAATAAACAAAATATGCTCTTGCGATTTACCTTTACCCAAGAAACTAGCTAGTTTCACACGTTGAGCTTCGCCACCACTTAAAGTATTGCTACTTTGGCCAAGTTTTACATAGCCTAGCCCAACATCTTGTAAAGGTTTAATTTTATTAAATATTGCTGTGTCCTCATGAAAAAACTCAAGCGCTTCATCCACACTCATGCTTAATACATCGCTTATGTTTTTTCCTTTGTGTTTGCAGTCTAAAACTTCTTCTTTAAAGCGGGCACCTTTGCACTCCTCGCATGGCAAATGAATATCGGCCATAAATTGCATTTCAATGGTTACTTCACCTTCTCCTTGGCAGGTTTCGCAACGGCCGCCATCTACGTTAAAACTAAAATGCTGAGGTTTGTAACCACGGCCTTTGCTTATGGCAAGGTTGGCAAATAAATCTCTAATGGCATCATAAGCCTTAATGTAGGTAATTGGGTTTGACCGAGATGATTTTCCAATAGGATTTTGGTCAACCATTTCAATATGTTTAATTGATTTTAGGTTGCCATCTAATTTATCAAACACCCCCGTTTTTTCACCAGTGTAATCGCCAATTTGTTTTTGTAAAGCTGGGTATAATATGTTTTTTACCAAGGTTGTTTTTCCGCTTCCGCTTACACCAGTAACTACCGTTAAAATGTGTAACGGAAACTTAACATCAAACCCTTTTAAGTTGTTATGTCTAGCGCCTTTAATCTCAACAAAGTCATTCCAGTTTCTTCGTTTAGCAGGTACTTCAATTTGTTCAATGTTGTTTAAGTATTTACCTGTTAAACTAGCCGAGTTGTTTTTTATTTCGTTAATGTTGCCTTGTGCTACCATTTCGCCACCATGTATGCCTGCAAGTGGGCCAATGTCAATAATATCATCAGCTACCAACATAATATCTTCGTCATGTTCAACCACAACTACTGTATTTCCCAAATCGCGCAGTTTTTGTAATACATCTATAAGTTTAGTGGTATCACGGCTATGTAATCCAATACTTGGTTCATCTAAAATATATAACGAACCAACTAGACTACTGCCTAATGAAGTAGCCAAGTTTATACGTTGACTTTCGCCACCACTTAAGGTATTTGATAAACGATTAAGTGATAAATAGCCTAAACCTACGTTTTGTAAAAACAACAAACGCGAGGTAATTTCAACCAACATACGGTCGGCAATTTTTTGATGTTGCGGATTAAGTTTTAGTTGGCTAAAGTAGTTGGACGCTTCATCAATGCTCATTAAAATAACTTCGCTTAAGCATTTGTAATCGCTTACATTTGATTTAGCGGTATTCACAATTTTTACATAGCTAGCATCTTTGCGCAAGCGGGTTCCTTTACAATCGGGGCAGCCTGTTTTACCACGGTAGCGTGCCAGCATTACCCTGTATTGTATTTTATAGGTTTGTTTTTCAAGTTCCTTAAAAAAAGCATCAACACCTTCCCAGCCGTTACCACCACGCCATAAAAATTCACGTTGATCTTCTGTCAACTCGTGGTAAGGTTTGTGTATAGGAAACTTGGTTTTAGTACTTAGCTTAATAAAATGAGTTTTCCATTCGCTCATTTTTTCTCCTTTCCAAGGCGCAATGGCGTCAGCATATATACTCAAGCTTTTATCTGGCACTACTAAATCTTCATCAATGCCAATTACGCTACCAAATCCTTCGCATGTTTTGCATGCACCGTAGGGATTATTAAAACTAAAGAAATTAACACTAGGTTCTTCAAATGTTAATCCATCAAGTTCAAACCTATTGTTGTATGTAATGCGCTCTTTTGTTTCGTTGTTATGCCAAATTTCTACTTCACATTCACCATGACCCTCGTAAAAGGCGGTTTGAATGGAATCGGCAATGCGGTTGCGATTATCTTCATCGTCTTTTATTACGCTTAGCCTATCAATAAGTAAAAATAAATGGGTAGTTGGGGTTTTACTTTTAGGGTTGAAGTTGGTTAAAAAATCTTCAATTTGCATCATGCTTCCATCGCTTAAAATGCGACTAAATCCATTTTGCAAAAACACCTCTAGTTTCTTTTTTAGTTCAGTTTCTTGTTCGGTTATTTTAACCAAAATAAGCACACGCGTATCTGCCTCTAATTGCTCAATAGCATCTACAACTAAATCAACCGTATGCCTAACTACTGGATTGTTGCTAATAGGAGAGTAGGTAACCCCAATGCGTGCAAAAAGTAGTTTTAAGTAATCGTATATTTCTGTAGTGGTAGCTACAGTACTGCGTGTGTTGCGCGTATTTACTTTTTGTTCAATGGCAATTGCAGGCGATATGCCATGAATGTAATCAACCTCGGGTTTATTCATTTTACCCAAAAACTGACGGGCATAAGCCGATAAACTTTCAACATACCTGCGTTGGCCTTCGGCATACAGCGTATCAAAAACTAAACTTGATTTTCCGCTGCCGCTAACTCCCGTAACCACGGTAAGTTTATTGCGAGCTATTTCTACATCAAGGTTCTTTAAATTGTGTACACGTGCACCTTTTATTTCTATGTTTTTAGTTTTGATTTCGCTCTTAAATTTCATCCGTTTTTATCCAAAAAGTAACCTGTTGCAATAGTACAAATTAAAAGGCTTGAAGCAGTGTTTTTGTTTTATATTTAGTAACTAGTTCTGCACCTTTAATTGTAATTAAATGGTAAAATACGAGGTGTGGTGAGTTTTAAAATACTAAAATTTAAACAGGGGAGTTGTGGTGTTTTTATTAGTAAAATAGGGGTTTTGGGATGATTTTGTCATACTCGTAAGAATGGATATTTAGAAAGTTTTAAGAAAACAAGTATTGAAAAATAAGTAATGATGTGTAGATTTACCACATCAAAACAACCAACTCTATCATTTAAAAAGATAATTATTGATTAAAACTCTACACTAATTTTTTACAGTACAATTAAGTTTAACTCCTAAATTTTTAGGCCATGAAAAACGTACCGCAGATTAGTGACCAAGAGTTGGTTCACCTCTACATTAAAGGAAACGAAGCGTGTTTAGCGCAATTATTAAAACGCCACAAGCGTAGTATTTTTACTGCCATTTATTTATTGGTAAAAAATCGGGCATTGGCCGAAGATATTTTCCAAGAAACGTTTATTAAAATAATAAACACTTTGCGTTTAGGAAACTATAACGAGGAAGGTAAATTTGGTCCTTGGGCTGTGCGCATTGGGCGTAACTTAGCTATTGATTACATCCGTAAACAAAAGCGCAATATGGTTATTACCGATAGCGAAGGCAATGATATTTTAAGCTACATTCAAATTGCTGAAGAAAGTCGTGAGGATAAATTGATTCAATATCAAACCGAGCAAAACATTAAAGAACTGGTAAAACGCTTGCCTGAAGAGCAACGTCAGGTTTTAATCATGCGTCATTGGGGCGACTTAAGCTTTAAAGAAATAGCCGACCAAACAGGCGTGAGTATAAACACAGCCCTTGGCCGCATGCGTTATGCTTTAAATAACTTACGTAAAATGATGGAGCAGCAAAGTGTTAAAATTTAATTGTTTGATTTACAGTATTTACTGTTGATTTTGGTATTGTAAATACTAAAAGGTATACCGTTGCGTTTTATTACCATAACAAAACAATTAACGGGGCCTATGCCAAAAATATTTACAAACCAAAATCAACTTTTAGCACTGCTTTACAACGAACTACCAGCATCAAACAAGCAAGATTTAATGCAACAGGTTGCTGCTAGTTTACCTTTACAGCAAGAGTTAAATGAAATGGCCGAAACCATAAGTATGCTTGCCGAAGCAGAGTTAGAGCCAGATCCAACATCGTTGAGCATTATTATGGAGTATTCGTTAAAAACGCAACAACTTCAGCATGTGTAAAGAAAGCTAACAAAAAGCATGAACCCCAATGATAAGCGTCATTGGGGTTTTTTATTGATAAGGGTACCTTTATACTCTGAAAGAATAATACCCCCAATCAATTAAACATGAAATTATTTACAGCAGCACAAATTAAAAAGTGGGATGAGTACACCATCAAAAATCAACCTATAACCTCATCAGAGTTAATGGAGCGAGCAGCAAATGCATGTACCAATAGAATTGTTGAGTTAATAAAGGAAAAGGAAATAAGTCAGGTAAAGGTTATTTGCGGCTCAGGTAACAATGGTGGTGATGGTTATGTAATAGCTCGTAAGCTATTTATGCAAGGAGTTTTGGTTAGTGTTTATGCCATAGCTAGCGATAGAAAAACAACCATTGATAACGAACGGAATTATTTTAGAATAATACATGAAACCGGCATGCATGTGCATAGCATTGGCAACGAAAGTCAGCTACCCACTATTACCGAAAACGATTTAGTAGTTGATGCAATTTTAGGACTTGGGCTTACCAACGAAATACAAGGTATACATGCCACCGTTATAAATCATATAAACAACAGTAAAGGTTATGTAGTTTCTATTGATATTCCTAGCGGTTTACCGGCCGATTTGATTTCAACCCCAAGTGTTTTACCTGCTGTAATTGTGCGTGCTAATACCACACTTACCTTTCAAATTCCTAAACAGTTTTTTTTATTGGCTGATGCGTTTCCGTATACCGGAAATTTTGAGGTATTGGATATTGGTTTACTCCACGATTTTCAGGATGAAGAACCATGTGATGTGCATTACATTACACCCGAAAATACACTAAAAAGAATAAAAAAACGCCACAAGTTTAGCAATAAAGGAACGTACGGGCATTTACTACTTATTGCAGGTAGTTATGGTAAAATGGGTGCCGCTGTATTAAGTGCAAAAGGTGCCATGCGTGCCGGTTGTGGCTTACTTACTGCATATATTCCATCAGCGGGTAATGTAATTATGCAAACAGCTTTACCCGAGGCTATGGTTGAACCCAATAATGATGATAAACTTTTTACCACTTTTCCAGAAGTGCTAAATGCTGATGCAATAGCCATTGGGCCAGGTATGGGAACAAATCAATTAACTAATAATGCACTAATGATTTGGTTGGCCAAGGTTAATAAACCAATTGTAATTGATGCTGATGGGTTGAACATTATTGCTGAAAATATACAACAAGGACAAACCATAACTTTTCCTCCCGAAACAGTAATTACTCCACACCCTAAAGAGTTTGATAGGTTAGCAGGGGTTAGCACTTCAGTAATTGAACGGGTACAAAAGCAAGTGGCTTTTGCAAAAAAATACCAAGTAACTGTTTTGTTAAAAGGAGCACATACCAGCATTGCTACACCTCAAGGCGAACTTTATTTTAATAGTACAGGAAATCCAGTGTTGGCTACTGCAGGTAGTGGTGATGTGTTGACAGGTATTATTGGTTCGTTTTTAGCACAAGGTTATTTGCCTACAGAGGCCGCTTTGCTTGGTGCTTATTTGCATGGAGCTTGTGGCGATAAATGGTTAGAACTTGGTAACAAAACAATGTTAGCATCTGATATCGCAGCATTACTTCCAACTTTAATTTAAGGCATAATACCTACACGTACACCAAGGGTAAGTTGATTAAAACTTACCTCACTTGCAGGATATATCATAAAGTTATTTTCGCCTAACGCTTTTTGATGGGTGTATTGGGTCATTAGCCACCAGCGTTCATCTTCATCTAAGGCAAGCTCTAGGCGTATGCTTTGATAAGGTGCTCGTGTGGTGTTTCCTCCATCATGCCAAAAAGTGCCTAACAATCTTCGTTTATCGTTTTTGCTTAAATTGTATTCTCCTCTTATTACTATTGGCCGACTAAAGTACATCAAGTCGCCATTTAAATCGGGCATTGTAACACCACCAACACTGGCCATGCGCCACCTAAAATCAACCCCAATTAATGCACCCCAATTTTGGTTGCGATAACCAATCATACCCATGTAACCCATGTTAGTACAAACCGAAAATTTTCCTTCAGTTTCTGTTTTGTAAACTTGCTGAGTACCGCTCATCAAACCCATATTTAAATCAAAATAAAAGGCATCAAAAATGGCTACTGGCCAATCTTCGGAAAAAGCTGATATGATTTTAACTTCGTTGCTTAAGTGAATACCATAGGCGGTTTTAGTTGCGCTATCTTTAGGTGTCATGCTAAATTGAGTTGCACCTGCATTTACACGTAAAACACGATACAAACCATCTTCGCTAATGTAAATATACTGTTGGGCGCTTGCCCAAGTTGATAATGTTAGCAATACAGCTGTAGTAAGTAGTCGTAAATTCATAATTATGGGGGATTTATTTTTTTAAACGAATTACATCATAATTAAGTAAAATTAGCATCACATAAAATGCGTATTTATATGTGTTTGTATCATCAATAACTTGGGCTTTGTTAACGTAAACAAATGATATTGTTAATGTAAAATGGGTGTTTTTAAATTATATAGGTGATGTTCATGCGATTAGCTTATGTTTGAAATAATTGCTTTTTTTTAGATATTTGGCCCGAGATAACACACAAACACAAACACAAACACAAACACAGAACCGAGTATTATGCAACATTACAGACAAAATCCTCCCGTAAGGAGAGTTCATGCCTCTCCTAAGCTCCTTACCAAAATGCATACTATTATGAATAAGGTAGGTGTTAAAAAGAGTACTGATTTAATTATTAGCGCTTTTGTAACCAATAGTCACGAGATTACATCAACAAAGCAATTAACCCGAACAGTAGTTGAAAAAATCATCCTTTTTTTACAAGAGCATCAGCGTAATAACTCAAGCATTGATGATGTTTTATGCGATACCATGCGTAAGGTAATTATGAAACGAGTGGGTAATATTATTTGGCACCGCCACCATTCAACCGATATTAAGTATGTACATAATTGGATTTTACGCGAGGGCTTATTTAATAAACCTTTGCACGAGCATAACTTTGAAGAGTTATTTCAGTTAATGATGCATGTAGGAGAGTAGTTGGGTTTACCCAAATAAAAAAGGCTGCTTCGATTTATTCGAAGCAGCCTTTTTTGTAATGCGTTGTATACTTATTCTGTTACTAATTTAGGTACATTTACTTGTACTAAGTAAAAGCTTCCAAACAAAATAGCGTTGTAAAGTAAATCAGCAGATAAAGTATTATTAAAAAATGGCACTGCCATGGTGTAGCATTGTACTAAACCAGCAAAATTGGTAGAGTATAATGGTGTAGCTGCAAAAAATCCGCTCATCCATACTACAAAGTTAGTTACCACAAAAAATACAACTGAGGCAGCTACTGATGAACCCGCAACACGTAAAATGCTTTTGTTGGTGCGCATGTTCATACCTAATAAGGTAATTAAAACAAATGTGCTGTAAACAACAATAGTTTGTTCTGGGTAATCCCAACCGCTAAAGCCCATTGCAGCATCGCTTAAAATCATAGCGGCCAATGGTATAATAAACGCTAAAGCGCGATTAGCAATGTATGCACCAGCAAATAAAGCCATAGCTCCAAGTGGTGTAAAGTTTGGTGCATGAGGTAATAAGCGAGCAGCTGCAGCTGCTAAAATAATGCCTGATATTACTACTAGTTTTTTATTCATAAGAAATATTATTTAATGCAATATGTAGTGAGTGTGTTTGCGAATGTAATGCGCCACGGCAATATATCAAAATAGTATACCCACATTAGTTGTGAATAACCTAATCGTCTATGCTTTTTACCTTTAAATATCAGTACAAAACCGCTCAAAAAAAAAGTTATGCGCTCTTCAAATAATTTTTGAAATTGCACACCAAAGACATAACTGTTCAGAAATGAAAAAATTAATTCTAAGTGGTTTGCTTTCGGTAGCCTTAATTGGCCAACTAACAGCACAAACAGCCACAACAACTCCAACCACCCCTGCGGGGCCAGTGTTGCTTGAAAAAGTAACTGCTAAACCGGGCGAGTTAGTAATTGCCTACGAAAAATGGCGTTTACCTAATGGCTTAACTATTTTTATTCATGAGGATCATTCTGATCCGGTGGCTCACGTTGAGGTTACTTACCATGTTGGTAGTGCCCGCGAAACTCCTGGTAAATCTGGTTTTGCTCACTTTTTTGAGCATATGATGTTCCAAGGTTCTGAGCACGTTGCTGATGAAGAGCATTTTAAAATTATACAAACAGCAGGTGGCCAAATGAATGGTACCACCAACCACGATAGAACAAACTATTTTGAAACTGTTCCTAAAAATTATTTAGAAACAGCTCTATGGTTAGAGTCTGATCGTATGGGCTTTTTGCTTGATTCTGTTACACAAAAGAAATTTGAAACTCAACGCGAAACGGTTAAAAACGAAAAAGATCAACGTGTAACCAACGTACCTTACGGTATGCGCGATGAAATTAAAAATACTATTTTATATCCTACCAATCACCCTTACTACTGGCCAACTATTGGTTTTGTTAAGGATTTGGATAGAGTAGGTGTAGATGATTTGAAAAACTTTTTTATGCGTTGGTACGGGCCAAACAATGCTAGCATTGTAGTTGCTGGTGATGTTAACCCTACTGAAGTAATGAAATTAGTTGAAAAGTATTTCGGTGCAATTCCTCGTGGTCCTGAAGTGCGCAAACAACGTGTTGAGCCAGTTCGTTTGGCTGATAACGTTTATGCAAACTATGGCGATAAGGTTTATTTACCAATGTTACAATTTACTTACCCAACAGTGCCAGCTTACCATCCTGATGAGGCTGCGTTAGATGTATTGGGTAGTGTAATGGGTAGCGGTAACAACTCTATTTTTTACAAAAACTTTGTAAAATCTGAAAAAGCATTGCAAGCTGCAACTTACCATGGCGTTGGTTATGGAAGTGAATTAGCTGGTGAGTTTAACATTATTGTGGTGAGTTTCCCTGATGGCGAAACAGATGTAGAAGCATTAGTTAAGAAAACATTAGACGAGTTTGAAACTGCTGGTGTTGATGATGAAGCTATGGCACGTGCAAAAGGCGAAATTGAAACACAAGTTATTCAATCAATGCAAAGTGTGGCTGGCCGCGCTAGTATGTTAAGTACTGCATTTTATACCTTAGGCGATAAAAAATGGAACGTTAACGAAGAGTTAGTACGCTACCAAAAAGTAACTAAAGAAGATGTAATGCGTGTTTTCCGTCAATACGTTAAAGGTAAATACGCGGCTATTGTAAACATCTTCCCTAAAATCACCAATGCTGCTAACCAAAAAGAAGACACCAAAATGCCAGAAACTTCTGGTGTGGCTAAAAGTGAATTAGAGTACAAAGGGTTATCATACAAAAAACCAGTTGAAAACTTTGATCGTAACAAACGCCCAGAAGTAGGTCCTGCACCATCGCCTGTTGTACCTGCTATTTACGAAGATAAATTAGCTAACGGTATTAAAATTTTAGGAACTGAAACTAGCGAATTACCTGTTGTTTCGATGTTCTTTAGCATTAAAGGTGGTAACACCGCTTTAAATGATCAATCTAAAACAGGTTTAGCATCATTTACTGCTTCAATGATGGATCAAGCTACCCAAAACTATACTGCTGAACAAATGGAAAATGAGTTGAGCAAATTAGGAAGCTACATTAGCTTTAGCGCTAATGATGATTACACTTATGTTTCGGTAACTACCCAACGCAAAAACTTAGATAAAACATTGCTTTTATTAGAAGAAAAATTACTTCGTCCTAAGTTTACTGCAGAAGATTTCAAACGTACCCAAAAGCAAATTGCACAAAGTATTCTTTCTTCAAAATCAGATGCTGGCGACTTAGCTGATAAGGCTTACGCAAAATTACTTTACGGTCAAAAATCTATTATGGCCGAGCCTACTGAAGGTACTTTCGAAACGGTAAAATCATTTGGTATTAAAGATATTCAAATGTACTACGACAAGTTTTATGCACCAGATTTTACAAACTTGGTTATTGTAGGCGATATTTCTAAAGATGAGATGATGGGTAAATTACAATTCTTAAACAAATGGAATAAGAAAAATGTAGTGTTGCCTAATGTTACTTTAGCAGCTCCAGTTATCGAAAAAACACAGATTTATTTAATTGATAAATACAAATCAACCCAAAGCGAAATTCGTGTTGGTTACTTAGCTTTACCTTACGATTACAATGGTAAATACTTTAAAGCACGTGTAATGAATTTCCCATTAAGCGGTAACTTTAATAGCCGTATTAACCAAAATTTACGCGAAGATAAAGGCTTTACCTACGGTGTAAGTGGTGGTTTCTCTGGTTCTGATGTAGCTGGTCCGTATACCATTGCTTGTGGTGTTCGTGGTTCGGCAACTGATAGCGCCATTAAAGAAATGTTTATTGAGTTAAACAAATACAATGCAAAAGGTATGACTGATGAAGAGTTAGAGTTCGCTAAAAAATCACTTCGTTCGGGTGATGCATTGCGTTACGAAACTCCAGGCCAAAAAGCTAATTTCTTAAGTGTGTTACTTAACCGTAACTTACCTAAAGATTACATCGATCAACAAAATAAATTGTTACAATCGTTAACTAAAGAAGAGTTAAACCAATTAGCTAAAGAACTTTTACCAGTTGATAAAATGGTAATTGTAGTAGTAGGCGATAAAGAGAAAATTGGCGAAAACTTAATTAAACTTGGTTACAAGGTTATTGATTACAAAGTGAAGTAATCACCCAAACCATACTACAAAAAAGCGATGAGTAATATGCTCATCGCTTTTTTTATGCCTATAATTTTACCACACACCTATTATATTTGCCCAACATGGCCAGTTATACTAAAGCACAACTAAATATTATAAAACAGCAAGCCTTGTTGTATGCACAGCAACACGAGGTTGCTTTGTTGCTTGATAATAACTTTACTGCAAATGCTTGTAACCTTACCCAAGTTGAGTTTGTGGCCGCTATTGGTGTTGATGATTTTGTGGAAGTAAACTCTACTTGTTTTAATTCACTTGATACTTTTTTGAAAAAACATGCTGGTAAATATGTTTTTACCCAGCTTAGTTACGATATAAAAAACGAGTTGGAGCAATTGCACTCTAACCATCCAAACTATGTTGGATTTGCTAAGTTAATAGCATTTATACCCAAGCAATTGTTGGTGGTTAATGCACAGTTAGATGTGGTTGAAGGCGCAGACTTAGCCGAGTTTTTATTGCAGGCTAATTTTAGTTTTGATCCAGTTGAAACTGCAACAGTGGTTATGCAACCTAAGGTAAGCAAAAGCCAATATTTGTTTGATGTGGAGTGCATCAAACAACATATAGTTGAAGGCGATGTATACGAGCTAAATTATTGTATGGAGTACTACAATAACCAAGCAGTAATTAATCCGTTTAAGGTTTACGATAAATTAAAAATAAAATCGCCTGTGCCATTTGGTGCATTTTTTAAGTGGTTTGATAAGTATTTGATTTGTGCAAGTCCTGAGCGGTTTATGTGCCGTAAAAACGATACCGTTTTTGTTCAACCCATTAAAGGAACAGCACCTCGTAGTGCCAATGCCGTTGAAGATGAGCAACACAAACAAGCGCTTTTAAACTCAGAAAAAGAGCGGGCCGAAAACTTAATGATTGTTGATTTGATGCGAAATGATTTAGC
This sequence comes from uncultured Chitinophaga sp., assembly GCA_964545895.1. GTDB lineage: Bacteria > Bacteroidota > Bacteroidia > UKL13-3 > UKL13-3 > UBA6183. The sequence continues at coordinate 28,432 of CAZJHS010000014.1, forward strand.
CATTACTGCGCAAACGGGCACCGTTAAGGTAGAGGAGTTGTTTGGTATTTATTCATTTCCGCAAGTACATCAAATGATTTCAACTGTTAGTTCAAAGCCTGTAATGCCAATAAATAATGTTGAAGTAATTAAGCGTGCATTTCCGATGGGCAGCATGACAGGTGCTCCCAAAATAATGGCTATGCAATTAATTGAGCGATATGAGCAAACTCAACGCGGATTATACTCGGGTGCGGTGGGCTATTTTGCCCCAAATGGTAATTTTGATTTTAATGTAGTAATAAGAAGTTTGCAGTATAACGCGCAACATAAATACTTAAGTTACGAAGTGGGCAGCGCTATTACTTACGATAGTATACCCGAGCAAGAATACGAAGAATGCTTGCTTAAAGCGCAAGCCATGTTAGCTGTTTTAGTATAAAAAAAAGCCCGCATACCAATATCATATGCCGGCTTTTAAACCATTAAAAAATCAATATTAAGTTTATTCAGTTGCAGGTTTTATCCCTAGTAAATGTTCGTCAATTACTTGTTTAAATACATTTTTAGGAAAAGCACCAGGCTGCATAATTGGGCCGTTATTAGTGGGTATAAATAAAAACGAAGGAATACTTTGTATACCAAATACGGCTGCCAATTCTTGTTCTACCTCAGTATCTACTTTGTAAATAACAATTTTGTTGTGGTACTCTTGTGCTAGTTCTTCTAAAATAGGCGCTACCATTTTACATGGTCCACACCAATCGGCATAAAAATCTATAATAGCCGGAAGTGTACCTTTATACTTCCATTCTTGCTCGGTTTCGTAGTTAAAAATATTGTCTTTAAAATCTTGTGTGGTTAGTTTTACTGTTGCCATGGGTTTAAATTTTGTACAAATTTATGTTTACTACTTGGGTTGATATGTACCATTTGTTACACAACTATTTTACAAAAAAAAAGAGCATAAATAGCTGTTACTACTTATGCTCTTACTTCAATATTATTAATACTTAAACCCCGAACTGACCTAAGTGGTGGTTAAGGTGCTTGTAAAACATGTTATTCCATTCGGTTTTATTTAATGCCCCAAACGAGTGCGATTCTTTGCCATCAAAGTGTGCCTCGCCCAATTGTTGCGTTTTTGTTATGTAGTTTATTAAACGTTGTTTTTCTTCCTCAAATTTTTTATCATCTTTAATAATAAACTGAGGAGCTGTTTGTCCGTTTGGTTTGTAAACAGCTTCAGTAACCACGGCTTTTTTTACCAATAGTTTTAAAATTAGTTTAACAAAAGCATTCGGTTTTTTATGTATGTTATCATACACCATTTCGTAAGTAACGTTGCAATGAGCTAGCATTTGAGCTACACTCATGGTTCCCCATTTTGCGGTGGTGTTAGCCGTTAATTGGTTAATACGGCCAATAACTTGGTTTGAAACTTCAGGGGTGAAAATATTAGGTAATGCCATGTAAAAATGATTGTTATTTTATTGGCCGCAATATAGCTGTTTGTAAACTAACTTATCTAAAACAAATGCCTAAATCAACATGGTTTATTCCACGCCTAAACTTGCAATAATTTGTTCAATTTGCCAATCCTCAATTGGGTTATACTCGTTTTTTAAATCGGCAGTAAATACCTTGGCCATACCTTGCCAATACATAGCTGTTAAGTTGCCTCGGTAGGTTTTAAGTAGGGTGTAAGTATCTTTTCCAGTTTCTCTATGAATAAGTTTTATCAATAGCTTTCCTTGGCTTACAGTAAGGCCAATTAAATCATCCATAAATTGATCTTTAATGGCCTCTTCGGTACGTTTTAAATATTCGTTTCGGGCTTTATCAGTTGGAAGCATTTGTAAGTTTTGTTCCATCAGTTGAAATCTAAAACCAGCAACTTTTGCATAGGGCAATACTTTTTTAACATCGCGCACCAATTTTTGATAGCGTTTTTCGTACTCAGGATCACGCTTAGCCTCCAATATAAATGTAGGGAGATTAAGTGTTTTAAGCGTGTCTTGTGCATTAGCTGCCAACGTAATTAAACATGCTACTATAAATGCTATTTTTTTCATGATACCTGTTGCTGTATAATAATTATGCCAAACTTACTTAAACCATTCGTATTCCATACGTGTATTTAATAATTGTCCGGCTGTGGTATTTTTATTTCCAATTGGTTTAGATGTGCCTTCGCTTAATACCCTAATATGATCTTTAGGAATACCTTGTTTGATTAAGTATTTTTTTACTGCATGTGCATGCATCAACCCAATTTCAAAAGCCGATATATTTTGTAATCCTTGATAGCTATTATCAACGTGCGCTTTTAACTGCAGTTTAAGTTTGGGGTTTTGTTTTAGTTGATTAATTAAACTGTTTAGCACATGGGCTGATTGAATGTTAAGTGCAGTATCTTCTAAATACGATAAAAAGTAGATGTAGTTTTTGTCTTCCATATCGGCATTAAACTCAATCAATTTTTCGCCACGGGTAATGCCGTATAAAGTGGTGTTGGTATCTTTAACTTGATCAATTAATAATTGCGGAAAAATATTGCCAGAGCCTTCACATTTATGGGCATAATCATGGCGCCTGTTTTCGCTGTAAATAAATTGCTTGGCCGAGTCTAGTATTAATTCAATTTGCTCAGTCGAGTCGGGGATAAGTGCCATGTCATCAGCATAAAAACCAGCCAACCCACGTGCACCTCCAAGCTTTTTGTATTTAATTTTATTGCAGGGTTTAAGCATGCCAAAAAACAAATACTTTTCTAATCCATTTGCTTTGTATTTTCCGGTTAATTGTATCCACCCATTTTTACCTGTTTTTATGTATCGCTTAAAATTAGGTTTGAGTGTAATACTTGGCGTTAAATTTTTTATATCGGGAAAAACGGTATCGCTAAATAAAACATGTATTTGATTAAGCGCATAAGTGCGTGCTTGCACGTAAACCGAAAATGTATAAGTATTACCCGCTTTAAGCGAACTTAGCAAAGGACTAAATGCGCAGTAATTGGCATAATCGGCAAAGTTTTCAGGGCCACCTGCTTCAATCCATAAACAGTTTGGTGTGTTGTGCTTTTTGCGCAACTCCGGATTAAGGGCAATAAAATTGGGCTCGTAATTTAGTAGGCTATATCCAAACCAACCTTCGGGGCTACATGCCGCATTTTTTTCGCAACAAATATTAATATCAACAAACCCAGCATTGGGCAACATATTTTGCCCCAATACCTTAAAACTTAATAGCGCAATGCCAATGCAAAGGCTAATTAGTTTTGGTGTTTTGCTGATGATTACTTGCATGGGTATTGCTTTTGGCTAATATACTAATTCCAATAATTCCAGCAATAATCATTAACGAAGAAATAAGTTCGGCTTGTGTAATATGATGACCAAAAATGGTGTACGTGCTGTTTACTCTTATTTTTTCAATGGTAAATCTTTCAATGCCATTTACCACTAAATAAATACAAAACAACATGCCAGGTATAGTTATGCGTTTGCGTATTAACCATAAGCCCACAAATAATAATGCCGACATTACCACTTCGTAAAACGGAGTAGGAAAAACACCTTGTGGTAATTGGTAACAGTGTGGTTCATTGCATCCAGCAATTTGTACTCCTTCATCAATAACATTGTGTGGGTAGTTGTAGCTCCACATCCAATCAGGCAAAAAGCTCATCCACTCTGGTTTTGGAGCCAGGTTTACAATGCCCCAATCGCCATCGCCACTTAGTTGGCAACCAACGCGTCCCATGGCATAAGCCAACATCAATGCAGGCGCAGCAGCATCAATCATATGTTTAGTTGGTATTTTATGTTTGTTGGTGTAATACAATACGGCTACAGTTGCTACAATTAATCCGCCATAAAAAGTTAGTCCGCTAAACGAAAGTAACGAACCAATTGGGTCGCGCATTAAATCATCTAAATACTCTAAATTATGAAACACTTTAGCACCAAGTATGCCGCTAATACCCGCAATAGCTGTGATATTCCACATTAAATCGCTGGGTTGTATGGTTTGTAAAACCTCGCGTTGGGTTTTGCCTTTTACCTTTTTTGCATCTTGGTACGTGTTGTAATAAGAGTAACCTGCACCGGCAAAAAATCCAAACCAACTGCCTTTGGCTGATAAAATAAATGCCTGCGGATTTTGAACCAAGGCATCATAATCAAACAAAATTTCAAAAAACTTAAAACCAACTAAAGCACCAACCAACATGCTGCTTGCATAATCAAACGCAGTAACTTGTTTGTTTTCTATTACTTTTTTAGTGATGGGATTTAATAATCCTAAAGCAGTTTTACGTTTTAACTCTGCAGCAGTAGCCCAATAAGCAAGTGCAAATGATACCGCCATAAAAAAGCCAAACGTTTGCACTGGCAACGGAAAATAAAAGCCAAACAAGTCGTTTATTAAATCGGTTATAGTTGGATACATGTAGTTGTATTGGTTTGATATTAATGCACAAACGCTAACCACTTTTTTGAGGTTAGCGTTTGAAAAATAAGGTTATAGTTAACTAAAAATTATTTCCAAATAATGGGTGTTCCGTTGTTCGGAATTTCTGGAAAATCAATTTCCATACCATCTAAGGCTTCTTCAATGGCATCTTCTAAATAAGCCGCAGTAACGCCACTTGGGCTTTCCCAATTATCATCAATAGCACCTTTGTATGCCAATTCGCGTTTAGAGTTAAACAAGAAAACTTCTGGGGTGCTTGTAGCGCCAAAAAGTTTAGCCACACTTTGATCTTCATCCTTTAAATACATGAAATGAACATCTTCAAGCTTAAATTTATTAGCAGCTTTTTTTATGTTTTCTAAACTATCTAAAGGCGATTTGGTGCTATCGTTTGAGTTAATACCAATAATACCCAAGTTATCATCTTCAAACTTGGCCAATAGTTTAATTAAGCGATTGCTGTAGGCCGCAGCCACCTCTGATGAGTTAGAAGTAAACACCACAGCAAGTGCGTATTTGTCTGCATACTCGTAGTTCGAGTGCATCTTATCATCGAAGCCAACCAAGTTGAATTCGGGTAATTTGTCGCCTATTTGAAGCATAGCAATAATAATTTTATATTTTTGGTGCTCGCAAAATACATATTTGCATAGTTTTTAAAAACACGTTTGCATTATTTAATACATGAAAATTACAGAAGTTAGTAACCCAAAACAACATCAGGCATTTTTAAAAGTACCTCATTTATTGTATAAGCATGATGCCGAGTGGGTTGCTCCTTTAAACCAAGATGTGGAGGAAGTGTTTGACCCAAAGCAAAATCCTTACTTTGCCGAAGGCGATGTTAAACGTTGGATTTTAGAAGATAATACAGGTAAATTAATTGGCAGGGTAGCGGCTTTTTATAACCAAAAATACATGAACCAAAGCGGGCAACGTAATGGTGGAATGGGATTTTTTGAGTGCATTGAAAATGAACAAGCGGCTTTTTTATTGTTTGATACCTGCAAAAACTGGCTTATGCAGCATGGGCTTGAAGGTATGGATGGGCCAATAAATTTTGGCGAAAAAGATAGATTTTGGGGATTGATGGTATCTGGATACAAAAATCCTTCGTACCTCGAAAACTACAACCCTCCTTATTACAAAACCTTTTTTGAAGCTTACGGATTTACTAAAATCATAGAACAATCAACGTCAGAGATTAATGTGGAGACGTTTAATTTTGAACGTTTTGGTCGTGTGGCTTCACGCGTAATTAATAACCCGGCATATAAGTTTGAGCATTACCGCGATGCCGATATAGAAAAATTTGCCAACGATTTTCTGCAAATTTATAACGAAGGGTGGAAGCATAGGCCCGATTTTACTCCTATGACAATGGATAGGATTATGCTAACATTAAAAGCTTTGCGCCCAATTTTGCGCGAAGATTTAATTTGGTTTGTGTATGCCCATAATCAACCAGCAGGTTTTTATATTAACACCATTGATGTAAACCAAATATTTAAACACTTACGTGGTAAAATGAATTTGTGGGCTAAAATTAAGTTTTTGTGGTACCGCAAGTTTGGCGAAATAACCCGTGCACGTGGTATTGTGTTTGGTGTAATACCCCAATATCAAAACTTAGGTTTAGAGGCCGGTATGATTATGAAAATGTACGAAACAGCTAAAAAATATAAAACCTTGCGTACATCGGAGCTTTCGTGGATTGGCGATTTTAACCCAAAAATGCACTCATTGTTTGAAGCAATTGGAGCAAAAACAACCAAAGTACATTACACTTACACCGTAAAGTTTTAGTATGCAAAAGTGTTTTACAGCTGTTGGTATTGATGATTTGCCCGCTGTGGCTGAGGCCATAATTGCGGCAACAGCTACTTATAAATTGGTAGCCTTTTACGGACAAATGGGTGCGGGTAAAACCACGCTTATTAAGCAAATTTGCAAGCAATTACAGGTGCAACAAGAAGTATCAAGCCCAACTTTTTCGCTGGTTAACGAGTATACTACCGCTAATCAACAAACGGTTTATCATTTCGATTTTTATAGGATAAAAAACATTGAAGAAGTGTATGATATTGGCTACGAAGATTATTTTTTTAGCTCGCACTTATGCTTGCTAGAGTGGCCCGAAAACATAGAAGAATTGCTGAATGGTGAGGCTGTTTTAAAAGTAAATATTGCTTTAAATACTGATGATACACGCATCATTAACTTAAGCGCTACTGCATAATTTTTAGTTTGATACAAACTTCAACCCAACTACCGAGGCAATTAAAGTAAAGATAAAAAACAAGCGCCAAAAATCGGTGGGCTCGTTAAAAAATAACATGCCAATTATTACTGTTCCCACAGCGCCAATTCCTGTCCAAACTGCATAAGCAGTACCCAATGGCAACGATTGTGTGGCCTTGTATAATAACCACATACTTATAGTTAGGCTCACAAAAAATCCAACCATCCAAAAAGTAGCGGTATTGCCTGTTGTTACCTTGGCTTTGTTTAAGCACGTGGTAAATCCTACTTCAAATAATCCAGCTAGTATAAGTATTAACCAATTCATGGGGTTTAGTTTTGATGAAAATTGTGACTGCAAATAAAGGCATTTATACAGTGTCGTGGGGGATTATAGTTTCGAATCAACAATTAATTGCCCAAGGTTAAAATACATTTGTCGTGTATCTTCTTGCTCATCTTTGGTTGTTAAAAATTTAAATCCATTTTTTTGATAAAATGATATTGAATCACTATAAGCATCTACCGTGATAAATCTACATCCTGTTTTATTCTCCTCACTGAACCATATCTTTATAAAATCAATTATTTTAGTTCCTAATCCATTTTTTTGATGCTTGGCTGAAATGCCTAATCGACCAATTTTTATAGCAGGGTAACTTTTATAGCCTTTTCCACGTGGTAGTATTTGTTTGATTTTTTTCCATGCATTAATACTGGTGAGGTCTGTATGTGAAATTTTATCATTGAACACACTAAAGAATCCAATAATTTCATCGGTGCTATCAAATATTATATATGTAACGGCAAGTAATTCTTTTTGGTGATCTAGTGCAGCGTTAATTACGTAATCGTTCAAGTCTGCGTCTCCACAATCAAACGCACCAATTTTGTGCTCAGGAGTTAACTTTGAGTAAGTAAATATCATAAGTAGGAGGGTGAAAGGTATTGCTTTTAGCTTATCTCTGCTTAAACAGTTTGAAATGTTCCTTCATTTTAACAACCTCTTCTTGTTTAATTTTAGGCGAAGCTGCAATGTCCTTCACAAAACGTTGTGCATCACTTCCTTTTAATACGGGAGTTTCCTTAATAGGTTTTGCCATAGTTGATTGGTTTGGGATTTAAATAGTTGTACAAAGTACACACATTAATTTATAAATTACAACAACCTCCTTTAATGCTGAGGTTGAATAATGGATTTCTATGCTCATAAAATAAGATAGTAAATTGTGATTTAATTATTGAACAGGTAAAAAGTGATTTGTAAATCAATTAATTAGATAAAAATATAGTACTTTGTATTGCATAGTACCAAGTAATGTTTAGATTTGTGTCATGATTGGTACTAAAGTGTACCCGTTAACCAACCAAATTAACTCATGAACGTAGAGAACTCGAAAGCACAAATGAAAAAAGGTATTTTAGAATACTGCATTTTGGCTATTATAAAAAGAGGCGAGGTGTATGCATCCGATATTTTGGAAGAGCTAAAACAAGCCGAATTAATTGTTGTAGAAGGGACCTTGTATCCGCTGCTTACACGTTTAAAAAATGAAGGCTTATTAAGCTATCAATGGGTGGAGTCAAAATCGGGGCCACCACGTAAATATTTTCAGCTTACCACCGAAGGCGAATCTTTTTTAAACGAATTGGCTTCTACCTGGAACGAATTAACCTCATCGGTTAATCAAATTGTACTTAAACATAAACCCACTAATTAAACCATACGTATGAATAAGGTTGTAAACATTAACTTAAATGGCATTATCATAAGTATTGATGAAGTTGCTTACGAGCAATTAAAAAAATACATTGATGCCTTGCATAAGCACTTTACAGGTACCGAAGGTGCAGCCGAAATTATTTCGGATATTGAAACTAGAATTGCAGAGTTGTTGCAATTAAAGTTAACCGATACTTACACTGTTATACAAAGTAAAGATGTGGCTGATGTTATTGCTATTATGGGAAATCCTTGGGAAATGGACGAGGAGGATGAACCCAAATCGCAAAGCCAGCAACAACAAAATCAACAACAAAAGTATAACGAGCGCAAACTAAAACGCGACCCTCAACAAAAAGTTATTGGCGGTGTTTGTGGTGGTTTGGGTAATTACTTTAACGTTGATCCTATTTTTATACGTGGCGCATTTTTGGTAGCCATGTTGGTATTTGGTACAGGTTTTTTACTGTACTTTATTTTATGGGCCATTATGCCATTGGCTACTCCAAACGAGTTGCCTCAGTTTACCGGCAACGCAACACGCAAATTGTACCGCAACCCCGATAATAAAGTTTTGGGAGGTGTTTGCTCGGGTGTGGCCGCTTATTTAGGTATTGATGAAATTTGGTTACGCATAGGTTTTATCATTTCTGTGTTTGTGTTTGGGTCGGGCTTTTTAGCATATATTATACTTTGGATAATTATACCACAAGCCAATACTGCTGCCGAAAAACTACAAATGAAAGGCAGTGCCGTAGATATAAATAATATTGAACGTGAAGTTAGAAGTGCCGCACATAACATTTCGCAATCGGCTAGCAAAAAGGGTAGCGGGTTAAATACCTTACTTAAATTAGTGGCTATTGTTATTGCATTGGTGGTGTTGTTTTTAATTGTATTTCCGGGTAGTATAGTGGTGTTGCTGCTTTCGTTTGCACTCGAAAACGGAGGCGATTTTAGTAGACTTATTCAAGCACTAACCATTAACCAAGATATTTTTATGCTTTGTAAATGGGGATTAATAGCCGGTGTACTTTCTGTTGTAATTGGTTTTGCATCTATTGCATTGCGCTTGTTTACCAAGTTTAAATTAAGGTACTTTTCGTTATTAAGCACCTTGTTATTACTAGGTGGAATTACCTTGTGTGTTATGGCAGCCAACAAGTATCGTAAAGAAATTAGTGTTGATGCAGTAATGGTAGATAAAGAACTTGAAATGTCTTGCAACGATACTTTAACCATAAGTTTAAACGATGTGTTGTTGGATGAAGATGATAAGAAATTTAACATAGAGATTGATCATGAAGATGTTTCGTGGGCAGTGCAAAATGGCAACCTATTGTTTAATAAACCGGTATTGCACATCAAACCATCAGGCAATGGCAATATGCAGGTTAGGTTAAAACAAGAGTCGAAAGGAAGTAACATTGCCGATGCAGAAGAAATGGCGCAAGGAACAAACATCAACCTAAAAGTAGATAGTGCAACTTTGGTGTTTGATAACTGGATAAACATTGGTAAAAATCCGTTTAAACTACAACAAGTAAGTGTAGGTGTTTGGTTGCCTATTGGTACTATTGTAAAGGTTGATAGGGAAGTATTGGATTACCTGGCTGATTTTGATGAAAGCGATTACGATGATGAGGATTTTACAGCTGCGCCTTACCAGTATTTTAAAGTAACTGATAATGGATTAACATGTTTAACCTGCGATAAACACGATTGGGAGTTTAACGCAAGCACTTCACAAAATGAAGAAGATAAAAAAAGTGATTTTACCATAGAGGAAACAACCATTGATAGCACATCAAAAGATGGTAAAACCAAGGTTATTAAAAAGATAAAAAAGGTGGGTCCAATTACGGTTACTAATATCGAAACCATTAATAAAAAATAACCAAAAGAGCAGGTTTATCCTGCTCTTTTTACTTGTATTATAGTTGGTTAGGGGCAATAGGTAGTGGGTATGGCTAAAAAAAATACTACATTAATTTGTAAAGTTGATTAAAAACGTTTATTTGCCACCTAAGGCAGCTGTAAAAAGCCGCTTAAAGTTTAAACCATAACCGAAGTTTATCATGTCGAAAAGAAAAAAATTACGTTTAGAATACCCGATAAAATCATCACCTGCTATTTTATACAATAGCATTAGTTCTCCATCGGGTTTGTCTACTTGGTTTGCCGATGACGTAGATATCTATAACAATAACTATAAATTTAAGTGGGATGGTGATGAGCAAATTGCTGAAATGATTAAAAAAGTTACAGCAAAAACCATCAAGTTTAGATGGAAAGATGCTCCTGCTGACGAATACTTTGAATTTGAAATATTACAAGACGAGTTGACTGATGACGTTGCTTTAGTAGTTACCGATTTTGTGGATGAAGCAGACGAAAAAAATGCAGTTCAACTTTGGGATAGTCAAGTACACGAATTAAAAACATCATTAGGAGGCTAAGCGCCTCCTTTTTTTTGCCCCAAACTTTGCAGGGTTGTTAAAAACTGGGTAACCAGTTCTTCTAAGTTTTCCAACTCGTTAAATGCAACTTGTTGGCATATTTTAGTAGTGTGCAGCGTTTGTAAATGGCTTGGTTCAATTTGGGTTGATGGCATAAAACAATCCTCTTGCAGGTTATTGCTAAACAAATCGGTGGTTACTAATACCACGTAATTGTTTGCTGGCAATTGTTGTATTTGCGTTGCAAGGGTATCATCAACCCCTAAAAAATATTGCAAGCTTATGTAGTTGCCCCACCAAAATACCAAACGTAAATTACCATGCATGTGGTTAAGTTTAAGTTGGGGCACATCAAGCACTACGTATGGTTGATTTTGGTAATTTTCGCCACGAGAAATTTTATATAAGGTATTAGCCGGATAAAACGTTTCGACCAAGTGTTGCCCCAATCCGTTAAGATATAGCTGTAAATTTCGGATTAATTTTTGTTTGATTTGCATCAAAAGCGGGTCCGAAATAAAATCTAATTCGGGTTTTGTGAGTTTTATTATTGATTTTTGTGCCACATTGCAAAGTAAAGCTATTTGAAAAAGTTACATCTATTAATTGTACAGCAATTTGCTAAAGCCTTTTTGCCCACATTTTTTGTGGTGCTGTTTATTCTGTTAATGCAGTTTATTTGGCTGTATATTGACGATTTAGCTGGTAAAGGTTTATCGGCTTGGGTAATTGCCCAACTTATGTTTTACTTCTCGGCCAGTATTATTCCTATGGCCTTGCCTTTATCTATTTTATTGGCCTCCATCATGACCTTTGGTAATTTGGGCGAAACCTACGAGTTAGTGGCCGCAAAAGCCGCTGGTGTTTCTATTTGGCGCATGTTTATGCCGCTTATTGTGGTAATGGTGGGGTTGGGCTTGTTCGGTTTTTTTACCTCAAACGTTTTAATACCTAAAGCCAATTTAAAAAAGGGAGCTTTGTTGTACGATATCAAACAACAAAAGCCAACCTTACTTATACAAGATGGGGTGTTTTTTAATGGTATTGAAGGTATAAGTATGCGCGTATCAAAGCGCGATGCCGAAACCGGAGAAATGAAAGATATTGTTATTTACGACCAACGCCAAGGCGGAAGTAAACCTGTAATTATTACTGCCGAAAGTGGTAAAATGATTATGGGCGATGATAAAAGATTTTTGTTTTTTACGCTGTACAATGGTTCGCGTTACGAAGAAATGGAGCGCCAACAAGATTACGAACGTAAATCGCCACACACCACATTTACTTTTAAAGAAGAACAAATTGTGTTCGATTTGCAAGCGTTTAAGTTTACACGTACCGATGAAAACTTGTTTAAAAATCATTATCAAATGTTAGATGTGGTGCAGTTAAACAAAGGATACGATTCGTTAAGTAATGTAATTGTTGCTAAAAATGCATCATTAAAAACTAGCCTCGATGCGTATTTTCATTTAAACGATTCGATGTACGGAAAGCTTAAATCAAAAGCCATAGTTGATGCGGGTGCAAACGATAGTATTGTTTCTCATTTATTACGTTTTTCGCAACAACAAGCAGTGGCTTCGGCTGTAAATAATGCACGTTCGGCCAAAGGTTATGTAGATTATAGCATAAGCGATGTGGGCGATACCGAGCGTACACGAATTAGGTTTGATATTGAATGGCATCGTAAGTTTACCTTATCGGTTGCTTGTTTGGTTATGTTTTTTATTGGTGCACCATTTGGTGCCATAGTGCGCAAAGGCGGATTTGGTATGCCTGTGGTTATATCGGTTGTGTTTTACATTATTTACCATATCCTTTCAATAACAGGCGAAAAAATGGTTAAAACCGAATCGAGCACAGCATTTTCGGGTATGTGGATGGCCGTTATGGTGTTGGCTCCTGTAGGTATGGTGTTAACTTATTTAGCGTCTACCGATTCGGGTTTGTTTGATAAGGCATCGTGGAAACAAGCCTTTAACCGTTTAATAAGGTTAGGTAAAAAATAGCATGAGTTTACGTGTATTGGTTTTAGTAAATAGAGTGCCTTGGCCCGTTAAAGATGGAGGAACACTTGCACACTATAATTTACTGCATGGGTTGCAACAAGCCCAATGTCAAGTTACCATTGCCGCACTTAATACAAGCAAACATTGGGTTGATGTAAAATCGTTGCCACAAAGTTTTAATAACTTGGGCACGCTACACACCACTTTTGTTGATAATAAAGTAAAGCCGCATGCTGCATTTTTAAATCTATTTACCAAAAAATCGTACCACTTACAGCGTTTTATTACTCCGCATTTTGAACAACAATTGCTGGATATTTTAAAGCACCATACTTTTGATTTAATTATTTTTGACGGCCTATTTACAGCGCCTTATGTGCATTTAGTGCGCGCGCACACCAAAGCTAAATTGTGGTTAAGGCAGCATAATGTAGAGTATCAAATTTGGGAAACCTTGGCGCATCAAACCAAAACGCCACTTAAAAAATGGTACATAAATTTATTGGCCACACGTTTAAAATCTTTTGAGCAACAAGTGCTTAATGCTTTTGATGCTGTGGTGGCATTAACCCAAAACGATTTGCAACAACTACAGCACATGGGTTGTACCAAACCTATGTTGGTATCGCCTGTGGGTATAAATTTTAGGCAAACAGTAAGTCAAACCAAACCACAACCATATACGGTATTTCATTTAGGTGCTATGGATTGGCAGCCCAATCAGCAAGCTATGCAGTGGTTTGTAACCCAAGTTTGGCCTCAAGTAATTGCACAAGTACCGCAAGCTATTTTTTATATGGCAGGCAAAAAAATGCCCGATTGGTTTAAGCAATATCAAACCAAAAACATAAAAATAATAGGCGAGGTTGAAGATGCCGTGGAGTTTATGCAAAGCAAACAAATTATGATTGTGCCTTTGTTTGCCGGAAGCGGCATACGCGTAAAAATACTAGAAGGAATGAGTGTGGGTAAAGCCATTGTATCAACCCCACTTGGCGCACAAGGTATTGATGCAGTTGCCGACAAACACCTGCTATTGGCCGAAAATGCACATGATTTTGCTCAGCAAATTATTAAGTTATTGCAGCAACAAGCCTTATGCAACGCCTTATCGCAACAGGCAACTGAGTTGGCCTTACAAAACTATGACAACAACAAAGTAACCGCTAAGTTGTTAAACTTTTATTATACACAACAGGGTGCTTAATTTGCACTCCATATTTTTAAAACTATGAGTTTTACTTTTAATACCATTGAAGAAGCCATTGAGGATATAAAACAAGGCAAACTAATTATTGTAGTTGATGATGAGGATCGCGAGAATGAAGGCGATTTTTTAACTGCTGCACGCAATGTTACGCCCGAGGTAATAAACTTTATGGCTACACACGGTCGCGGTTTAATTTGCGCACCAATTACGCCTCAGCGTAGTGCCGAGTTAGGCTTAAACCTTATGGTTAAAGATAATAACGCAGTACACGAAACTGCATTTACTGTTTCGGTTGATTTGCTTACGCAAGGCTGTACAACTGGTATTAGCGCTCAAGATAGAGCTAAAACTGTACAAGCATTAATTAATCCCGAAACCAAACCTGAAGAGTTGGGTAAACCTGGACATATTTTTCCGTTAATTGCTAATAAAGAAGGCGTGTTACGCAGAGCTGGTCATACCGAAGCAGCTATTGATTTATCGCGTTTAGCTGGTTTTGAACCCGCGGGTTGTATTGTGGAAATTTTGAATGAAGATGGTTCGATGGCGCGCTTGCCCGATTTGATAAAAGTGGCCGAGCGTTTTCAGTTAAAACTAATTACCATTAAAGATTTAATTGAGTATCGTTTAAAAACCGAAAGCTTAATTCGCAGGGTAATATCGGTTGAAATGCCTACTAAACATGGTGCCTTTGAGTTAATTGCTTACGAGCAAAAAGATAATGGCCAAGAGCATTTGGTGTTAAAAAAAGGAACTTGGAAAGCTGACGAACCTGTGTTGGTGCGCGTACATTCATCATGCATTACGGGCGATATTTTTCATAGCATGCGCTGCGATTGTGGCGAGCAGTTAGAAAAATCGATGGAGATGATTGAACACGAAGGCAAAGGAGCTGTAATTTATATTAACCAAGAAGGTCGTGGTATTGGGTTGATGAATAAACTTAAAGCTTACAAATTACAAGAGCAAGGATTAGATACCGTAGATGCAAATGTGAAATTAGGATTTAAACCTGATGAGCGTGATTACGGAGTAGGAGCACAAATGCTGCGCGATATTGGCGTTCATAAAATGCGCTTAATGACAAACAATCCAACTAAACGTGCTGGCCTTATTGGTTATGGTTTAGAGATTGTAGAAAATGTTCCTATTAAAGCTCCGGCTAACAAACACAACGAACAATACTTAAAAACCAAGCGCGAGCGCATGGGCCATGAGTAATTGTTAAGTGCGGTAAATTGCTTGGCACATTTAAAAGCATGTTTTACCCATTTATTTAAACTACTCGTTACATTACTTTTTAAAAATAACTACGCGCATACATGTCAACTAAAGACCGTATTTTACTGCTTACACTAGCGGCCATTAACTTTACCAACATCATGGATTTTATGATTATGATGCCGTTGGGTCCGCAGTTAATGCGCATCTTTAATATTAGTACCAGCGAGTTTGGCTTGGTAGTTTCAAGCTACTCTATAAGCGCAGGTATATCAGGTTTTTTAACTGCTTTTGTGGTTGATAGGTTCGATCGCAAACGTTTCTTACAATTTTTATTTGCTGGCTTTTTATTAGGTACATTAGCTTGTGGCTTTGCTCCAACTTATTTAACCTTAATGGCCGCACGTATTTTTACCGGTTTGTTTGGTGGTGTATTGGGTGCTGTAATTTTAGCCATTGTAGGCGATACCATTCCGTTTGAACGCAGAGGGCAAGCCATGGCTTATGTTATGGCTGCGTTTTCGGTGGCAAGTGTAATTGGTGTGCCTTTTGGTTTGCGCATAGCCAATATGTATGGTTGGAATACTCCATTTTTATTTTTAGCAGCATTAGCACTTCCAATACAATACCTTATTTACAAATTTGTACCTAACTTAAATGCACATACTGCAAGTGGCAAAAGCATTAATGTAGTACAAACAATTAAAAATATTACTTCAAACCCTAACCAACGTAAAGCCATTACTTTAATGATGGTGATTATGTTTGGCCACTTTAGCATTATTCCGTTTTTAAGTACCTACATGGTGCGCAACGTTGGTTTTGCCGAAGGCCAATTGGAGCAGATTTACTTTTTTGGTGGCATAAGCACCATCATTGCATCGCCATTAATTGGTAAGTTGGCCGATAAAATTGGCAAGCTAAAAGTGTTTACTTTTTTTGTCGCCTTTAGTTGCATTCCTGTATTTTTTATTACCAATATGCCGCATGTAGCACTATGGATTTCGTTAATAGCAACCTCGGTATTTTTTGCAGTAAGTAGTGGTAGGTTTATACCTGCGCAAGCCATGGTAACGGCAACTGTTGAACCTAAAAACCGCGGTAGTTTTATGAGCGTGGTATCAAGCATGCAACAATTAAGCTCAGGCTTTTCGGCATTTATTGCAGGTGTAATTGTGGTTGATGACCATGTAGGGCCCATTAAAAATTACAATATTGTAGGCTACCTAAGTATACTAGCTGCTATTGTTACTTTGTTTTTAGTTAGGCGAATTACTACGGTAGAAGGAGAGAAGTTTTAACTAGCGTTGAATAGCTGTTTCAATTAATAAAAATTGATTTGGTGCAGTATAGGTTAACTTTAACCAACCCAATCGTTTTCTTAAATTATCTTCAAAAACAAAACCTACATAAAATGGTTCGTTTTGGGGCATTGCTCTGCAATCTGTTGACCAAATGTTTTCCCAAACATACATAGTATCCATGTTAGGTGAGTAAGTGGTTAGGCTCGAAAAATAGTTATCAGCCTCCATTGGCAACGAGTCGTTACTAAACACATTAGATAAATTAAGTTTAGCAAGCGCATTACAATTTCTAACATGGAAGTTGTTTATATTATTTGCATAAACACTATCGCTAGGATTTTTGCGACTACAAGATGAAGTCCTTCTGTTTCTTATTTCAACAGCATTAATGTTGGGTACAATTGTTTGTGTGCGGTTAACAAAAATAGAATCATTCAAATAATCACCCATAATTAAAAGCTGCTTGTGCAATGGAACAATGGCTTTAGGAAAATGTACACCAAGCCCAGGTGAATGCCATCCTGTATTTACTAGTTTAAGGTCATTCCATCCATCAGCATTTAAGTCAAATTCCATATCGCCAGATAGCGATTGGTTATAGGCGTTGATGTTCATGCCTTTAGTTTCTCCAAACAATAAAGTGCTATCAAGATTTGGCGCATCTGTTTTTACAATGGCTTCATCTTTATGGCAAGCGTTTAATAAAATGATGCAGAAGCTTAAGTAGAGTATGTTTTTCATGATTGCTAAATTTAATACTAAGATAAGCTAAGTTAATGGTTTGGTTGCATGTGTGATGGTTTTTGTGAAACTGATTTTTTTCACACTATAACTGTTTGCAGATTCGCGATGGGCGGGATTTTCACCACTGAACTGTCTGCGGAGCACGAAAATTCGCCTATTGCAAATGTGCTGTTAGGCGTAGTGTTTATCTCATTTTTATTGTTAGTCTGTCGTCATTAAACCAACTTCCAAAACTCGATAAATACTCATGTCGAGGAAGCGAAATTATTAATGTTTGCTTGTCCGTCATTCTTTGAAGTGCTTCTTGAG
>CAZJHS010000015.1:0-11179 GCA_964545895.1 uncultured Chitinophaga sp.
CCACATAGGTATAAAATACTATAGCAAAACAAACAAGTAACAGCAAGGCAATGGCAATCATATGCTGCAAATGTGTGCTATTATTTGCTAATTATAAAATGCTTTTTATCTCTTACTTTTGATGGCCGAAAAGCAGCTTAAATCATGACTAAGTTATCTGTAAACATAAATAAAGTAGCTACACTCCGCAATTCGCGCGGAGGTAATAATCCTGATGTTGTTAAAACCGCATTAGATATTGAAAGATTTGGAGCCGATGGAATAACCGTTCACCCCAGACCTGATGAACGCCACATACGTTATGCAGATGTGTATGAATTAAAAAAAGTACTTACCACTGAATTTAATATTGAAGGTAACCCCCGCGAGCAAAAATTTATAGATTTGGTGATGGCTGTAAAACCCGCACAAGTAACCTTGGTTCCGGATGCGGATGGGCAGCTAACTAGCGACCACGGTTGGGACACCATCAAGCATAAAGATTATTTAATCGAAACCATTGCATTATTTAAATCGGTGGGCATACGCACCAGTATTTTTGTTGATGCCCAAGTTAACATGGTAATTGGAGCAGCTGCAACTGGTACCGACAGAATTGAATTGTATACCGAAAGCTACGCGCATTATTTTGCAGCTGATAGACAAAAAGCAATTGTACCATTTATTGAAGCAGCTAAAAAGGCAGCCGAATTAAACTTAGGAGTTAATGCTGGTCATGATTTATCGTTAGAAAACCTTGCTTTTTTTGCACAGCAAATTCCGAACTTATTAGAAGTAAGTATTGGGCATGCCTTAATAAGCGATGCTCTTTACTTTGGACTTGAAAATACGGTACAGCTTTATAAAAGATGTTTGTAAAAGAGTATATTTGGTTATTACTTAAACAAGCATGAAACCAATTTTTTACTCCTATTTATTTGCATGTATAGCATCGTTATTTGCGGCATGCAACCCTGTTTGCGATGACACCTTAAACAATTCGGTTGACCATTATTTGGTATGTACCGACACATCAAACCTAATTACTAAAGTAAAATACAGCTACCAATCGCTAACTACTATTGGGTACCAAAACGAACAGGGTAATGACTCTGTGAATTGGGATATTGCTATTGACAAACCCAACACAGCCATAATTATAGAAAGAGAAAAAAATACTGATACCATATTTTATACAATCAGTATAAAAAAAACCTTTGAACCTAAATCGGACTGTGAGGATAATAATTTAGTTTATAAAACAGACTCTTTACTTATAAATAAACATACGTGCAAATCGTTGCGACTATATGATGACTATATAAGACCGGGTATTTTCTCGGCATACTTAGATGGTAGATACATTATAATTGAGTAACTATGAAACTGAAATTATTGTTTATTTTACTGCTTACTAGCAGCTTATTAAAAGCTCAAGAAGCCGACTCCTCTTCGATTACATTAGGTTTAAACATGGGCATTTACCCGGGCGGTGTGCTTGGCATTGATTTAAAGTATTTGCGGCCAAAAGGCCCCTCTATTTTATTTGCAGCCAACTACTATAATTACACCACACAAAGTCCTAACTTCCAAAATAAAATATCAAACGCATTAACCATATCGGGCATAAGTATTAAACCCGGTTCAAGCATTTTACAGCATCAAACTAAAATCTGTATTTTATATTTAGGTTTACAAGGAGTGATAACTTACAACAACTCGAAACTAGACATAAACTACAATGATGCGTTTGGTAAACATACCACCACCTATCAAGATAATCACCTAACAGTTGGAGCAGAGGTTACAGCAAGTATTATTATGAAATTAAGTCGCAGGTTTTACATTGAAACAGGAATTAAAACAGGCCTAAAACCCAAAACAGTAATACTACAAAACCCCGAAATTGCCAATTACAACAGCTATTATAATTACGCCCCAAGCCAAGGTTTTGGCCTATCAGCATTTTACCTAAATGCCTTATTGGGCATGGGTTTTAAAATAAACTAGGCTATACTTGTAACAAGTAACTAAAAGGTATGGAGTCTATTTTAGAAAAGCTAAATCAAAATTTTCCGCAGTTTGAAGAGGAGTTGAAAAAACATATTGCAGCACACGCAAGCTTCCGTACATTTAAAGAGGGGGAAATGATGATGCAAAGCGGGCAATACCTTAAATCAACATTACTTATTACCAAAGGAAGGGTAAAGCTTTATACCAATGGCGAAGAAGGCGAAGATTACTTTATGTACTTTTTAGAGCCAGGCCAAGCTTGTGCCATGAGTTTTATTTGTGCTGCTCGAAATAAAAAAAGCGAATTGGAGGCCATAGCAGCTGAAGATACCGAAGCCATTATGGTACCCATAGAAGTATTAGATAGCTTAATGCATAAATACAAAAGCTGGTATTATTTTGTGTTAGAAAATTATAGATCGCGCTTTCAGGAACTGCTAGATGCCTTGCGCAGCGTAGCTTTTCATAGTATGGACGAACGCTTAGAATATTATTTAGTAAAACAGCAAAATGCTTTTCAAACTAAAGCATTGCATTTAACCCACGAGCAAATAGCCAACGATTTAAACACTTCGCGAGTTGTGGTATCACGCCTATTAAAGCAAATGGAAAATAACGGTAAATTAAAACTGCACCGCAATAGCATTGAACTTGTTTAAACAAAAAAGGCGCCCCGAAACAAGTTCGGGGCGCCTTTTTTAATATTAAAATTTACCTTACTTGGTGGTAAGTAATTTTAAAAACTCTTCGGTATCGTAATTCATACTTCCTTCCAAACGTTTAATAAGATTACCCTTTTCATCAAAAATAAAGGTAGCTGGTATGCCATCAACACTAAACAATTGTGGCAAATTAGCCGCAGGATAATACATAGGTAAAGTAAAGCGCGATGTTTTTCCGTAGTTAATGGCTTTGCCAAACTCATCATCCAAACTTAGCATTACAAACTCAGCCTTGCCATTTACTTTTTTATACAAATTCTCGATAGAAGGCATTTCCCTTCGGCATGGCCCACACCATGTTGCCCATAGGTTTACAAATACTTTTTTACCTTTAAACTTATTTAAATTTATGGTTTTGCCATTTACATCCTTAATCATAAAATCGGGTAACGATTGGCTGTTAGCACTTACCGATAAAGGGTTTGCAACAACCGATTTGGGCGAATTATTTTTCCATGCAAAGGTGGCTAAACCAACAGCTACAACTCCAATACTTAATGTTTTAATAATTGTCATTTTTAGTTTTAATTTATGTACGCGGCACAAGGATAAATATTGTGCCATATTTTTTGTGTGACTTTAGTTACGCAACAACAATTATAGCGAAAGGAACACTTTATAAAAACTAAAAAAAGCAACTCACAACAATTAACAACTGATATTATGAAGTTTAAGTATGATTAATAACTTTGCAACAATGAGAACTACCCCAAACATAGTTTTATTAGTTTTAACTGCCTTAAGTTTTTTAACCAGCTGCAGCGATGAAAAATCGGGCCAGTTAAGAGGTGTAACCAAAGAAGAGCGCGCACAAATTGCACGCGATTCGGCCAACTACACCTACATTAAGTGGCTTGAAACCAATATTAACTTTGGTACTATAAAATGTGGGGAAAAGGTAAAGTTGATTTACCGCTTTAAAAATGTGGGCGAAAAACCTTTGTTTATACTAAGCGTATCTGAATCGTGCAACTGTGCCATTACCGAATACAAC
The DNA here is from genome assembly GCA_964545895.1 of uncultured Chitinophaga sp. Lineage (GTDB taxonomy): Bacteria > Bacteroidota > Bacteroidia > UKL13-3 > UKL13-3 > UBA6183. Next base: position 3,709 of record CAZJHS010000015.1, read on the forward strand.
TCCGACCCTGTGCAGCCTGGTAAACAGGGTACAATTGCCGTTACTTTTGATAGTAAAACGCAGGCAGAAGCCATCAGAAAATCATTGGTAGTTGAGACCAATACTTTTGAAAACAGATTTCAAACATTAATTTTTACTGGTTACGTAAGAGACTGCTGCGGAGGCGGAAGCGAATCAGACGAAGAAAGTCCGTTTTTAGTCGAATAAAATTACATTAGCATACTGTTTTACGGGGTTAGTGGTTATTAAACTACGCTATAAGCGGATATAGGCTTTTCAATGCCTAAATCAATCTAAACAAACCTTAACATATAGCCCATATTACCAAGCATATAGGTATGTGGCTATTTTTTATAAAAACCACAATACAAGGCAATCAGCCTATAAATCAAATATTTTAAATATATTTGAAAAGTACACACACATTATTGAGAATAAAATGCTTAACAACACAGATGCCGCGGCAAAAATCCTATTGATTGATGATGACGAATTGATACTTAAAGTTATCCATAGAATTTTGTCGAAAGAAGGTTATGATGTGAGAACAGCCACCAATGGTAAAGATGCATTGGAAATAATTGATCAAGAAAAATTTAGCATGGTAATTACTGATTTAATGATGCCATACTCAAATGGATTTGAAGTAATTAGCAAGTTTAAACAACATCCTAATGCCGAAGGTGTTCCTGTGGTTGTAATTTCATCTGTTGGTACCGAAAATGCAGTAAAAGAGGGCTTAAATATTGGTGCAGATGATTATTTGCGTAAGCCTATTATGCCAGATGAACTCTTGATTAGGGTTAAACGATTATTAAAGTAAAACTTGCAGTATGCCTACTACTTTCGTTGCAGATAGTTTATTCGGCCCGTTTTTTAGGAAATATTTTTATTACTATGATAGTTACCCTGTAGTAATTCAAATTGCCATTTTTTTAACTGGAGTTGCTATTTCAACTACAGTAATTGCCTATTCATCTATTTTATTTAGGCGTGGTAGAGGTTACCTAATTGACATACGCACCAAAAAAATCAATAATTTTATTGATAACCTTATTACCGACCACATTATTTTTAATGAGGATGTATTGAATGGTGTTCAACCCCAAGATGTAAGGCTTGATTTAGAACCTTTTCAAAAGCCTGTTTTTGCTCAAAAATGGGTAAAGCAAGCGCTAATCGATCGATTGATTTATTTTTCAAATAGTTTTTCGGGTGATAGAAACATTTTATTTAAACGCTTATTTGTTGAATTAGAGTTAGAAAAGCTATCGTTTAAAAAATTAAAATCTTTTGGCTTAAGTACTAAAATTGTTGGCTTGGTAGAGCTAACCAACATGGGTGTAGCCGTGGCTGACGTAATTATTTTACCATTAACCAATAGCCGCAACCGAAAACTACGCTCCGAAGCGCGCATTGCCTACATTAAATTAAGTAAAAACGATCCGTTTAAGTTTTTTGATGATGCCACAGAGCCTTTATTGCTTTGGGACCAGCTAGAACTTTTTAAAATTATTACCACCACCGAAGGTCTTAATATTCCAAACTTTGCCCGTTGGATTACTTACTCAAGCAACAAAAGTATTGTTTCGTTTTGCTTAAAATTAGTAATATACTACAATCAACACGAGGCTGTACCTGCCATTGTAAAACTGTTAGATACCAAAGATCATTACCTACGTGTAGATGCTATTAACTGCTTGGGTAAACTTAAAGCCGAAGAGGTGGAAGAAAAATTGGTGCTGATATACACCAATCAACCCTTACGTTGCCAAATAGAAATTTTAAAAGCATTGGGAAGATTTGCTTCGGGCAAACAAGTACAATTTTTACGAAGCGAATTTATACGTACCTCCGACTTTGACATCAAAAAAAATGCAGCTCGCTCGCTTATTAACCATGGGCGATTAGCCAAAGATGTTGTACAAAATTTAATAGATACTGCCACACCCGATAGTGCAATTATTTTAAAGCATTGCATGAACCCGCTAATTAAATATTAAGCATGAAAGCCGGTACTTATTTAGAGTTAGTTGGAGAGTTTTACGAAGGAACCGTATTTATTTATGGTACCACGCTCCTACTCATCTATGCGCTTTTAGCTTTTTTATCGTTAGGAGCTGTTCGCAAGTTTAACAACTTAGATGGTTACGTAGATTATACCTTACTCCTTAACTCGCATCACACACCAGGCATTTCTGTAATTGCACCAGCGTTTAACGAGTCGCTAACCATTATAGAAAACGTACACTCGCTGCTTAATTTAAATTATCCCAAGTACGAGGTAATTATTGTTAATGATGGTAGTACAGATAACTCGCTTGAGTTAATGGTAAAGGAATTTGATTTAGCCGAAGTTGATTTTGCTTATAACGAACGTTTAAAAACAAAACCAGTAAAACGCATTTTCAGATCAACCAACCCCGCTTATGCAAAATTACTTGTGGTTGATAAAGAAAACGGAAAAGCTAAAGCTGATGCCTCTAACGCTGGTGTAAATGTTTCTTCGTTCGATTACTTTTTATGTACGGATGTTGACTCCATATTGGATAGAAATACCATTATGAAGTTGATTAAACCAGTAATGGACGAAAGCAAAAAACGTGTAATTGCCATTGGTGCAACTTTACGTATGGCTAACTCGTGCGTGATAGAGCAAGGCTACATGCAACGCGTAGTTGTGCCTAAACAATTGCTACCGCGTTTTCAAGAAATTGAATACATCCGTTCGTTTGTAATGGGTAAAATGGGATGGAGTGTTATTAATTGCGTACCCAATGTATCTGGTGGTTTAGGTTTGTTTGATAAAGAAATTGCCATTAATGCCGGTGGTTATGATCCACTATCGTTTGGTGAAGATATGGAGCTGGTTATACGCATGATGACCTATTGCGTTAACTACGATATTAAATATGCCATTAGGTACATTCCAATTACATTATGTTGGACCGAAGGGCCAGTTAGTTTAAAAGTATATGGCCGTCAGCGTTCGCGTTGGGCACGTGGTTTGGCGCAGCTTATGTTTGCCCATCGAAAATTACTTTTTAACCCTAGGTATGGCCGATTAGGAATGATTGTAATGCCTTACAACTTAGTGTTTGAGTTACTTGCACCAGTTGTTGAAGCTTTAGGATTAATATACTATGTGGTAATTATTATTTTAGGTGCTATCAATTGGGAGTATGCATGGGTATTATTAGTGTTTGTATACACTTACGCTATTATGATTAGTACGCTATCTATTTTATGGGACCAACTTACCTATCATACTTATAAAACTTGGCGCGAGATTATTATTTTATGCATAACTGCATTTTTTGAAATGATAGCATACCATCCGTTAATCGTATTTTTTTCGATTAAAGGGTACTTTAACTTTATAGCAAACAGAAAACATAGCTGGGGTAATATGCAACGCCAAGGATTTGGACAAGCATCTAAAACCCGCGCAATTACAGCATCAACATAATTATATGGGAGATAAAGAAACCATATGGCAAACCATAACGTACTTTTACGAGAACACCGTATTTATTTATGGCGTATCTATGCTCATGGTATATGCCATTTTAGCTGTGCTATCTTTTATTGGTGTACGCAGATTTATTGGTGCCGAAAAATATGTTGATTACAACAAAATTGTTGAATCCATTAATACACCGGGTATATCCATTATTGCACCAGCGTTTAATGAGAGTGTAACCATTATTACCAACGTGCGTTCGCTACTTACCCTTAACTACCCAAAGTTTGAGGTTATCATTATTAATGATGGTAGTACGGATGATACGTTAGATAAAATGATTCAAGAATTTTCGTTGGTTGAAGTTGATTTTGCTTACAACGAAAAAATATTTTCTCAACCAGTTAAACGCATTTTCAAATCAACCGATTTAGCATTTGAAAAGTTGATGGTTGTAGATAAAGTAAATGGTAAAAGTAAAGCCGATGCCTCTAATGCAGGTATCAACTGTTCATCATTTCCTTACTTTTTATGTACTGACGTTGATTGTATCATAGAAAAAGACACCTTACTAAAAATGATTAAACCATTTTTAGATGAGGAAGAGAAAAAGATTTCGGAAATTGGAGAGCCATGCCCTGAGTGTGGCCACGTGCACATAAAAGAAGAATACAAACGCGTAATTGCATCTGGTGCTACCTTGCGTATTGTAAACTCTTGCGATGTTGATTCGGGGGTAATTACACGTGTTCGCCCACCTAAAGCGCTTATCCCTCGTTTTCAAGAAATGGAGTACATAAGAGCTTATGTATTGGGCAAAATGGGTTGGAGTACTATCAACTGCGTTCCAAACGTATCGGGTGGTTTGGGTATGTTTGATAAAGAAATTGCCATACAAGCTGGTGGTTATGATGGTAAATCGTTTGCCGAAGATATGGATATGGTTACCCGCATGTGCACTTACATGCGCAACAACCAAAAAGAGTATTTAATACGTTACATTCCTACCACACAATGCTGGACTGAAGGACCACCCAATTTAAAAATTTTTAGCCGCCAACGTACACGTTGGGGTCGTGGGTTGTTTGAAATTATGGTGATGCACCGTAAAATCATTTTCAACCCATCGTATGGTAGGTTAGGATTAATCGTGTTTCCGTACAATTTATTGTTTGAGTTTTTAGCTCCAATTATTGAGGCTACAGGTATTTTATATTACATCTACATTATCATTACCAATCAAATTAATTGGCCATTTGCTAAAATTTTAATTGTATTTGTATACTTCTACTCGGTAATGATTACCACCTTAGCAATCTTGTGGGATCAGCTTACTTTTAGGTATTATAAAAGTTGGGGCGAGGTGTTAGGCTTATGCTTTATGGCATTTTTAGAGCCTATCATTTATCACCCCATGATTGTATTTTTTGCACTACGCGGATACTATAACTTTATTACTGGTAAAAAACATAGTTGGGGTAATATGCAACGCCAAGGTTTTGGTCAAAAACCAAAAACCCCCGTTGTACGCCCTGCAAATTAATTCACAACACATCCCCCATTTGTTTAAATGCAACTAAAAACAAACATATTAGGCGCCTTTATAAAACTTACATTAGTAAGTATGTTACTGTTTTGGCTTCCTACAGAAGCGGCTGCGCAATTTCCTTGGAGTGGCAAAAAACTTAGTGCTGATGATTACCTGCAAATGGTTACTCAAAAAATTAGAGAAAAACAGTACAAAAGGGCTATTCAGATGAGTTATGAAGGGTTGGACAACCGCCCCGATTACATGGATTTACACTTTATGCAAGGCCGTGCGTTTATGTTAAACAATCAATTTGATAGCGCACGCATAAAGTTTAAATATGTAATGACCGAAGACCCGCGCTATAGAGATGCCTACTTACTTGGTACCAACCTAGAGATGCAATTAAATAACAAGGAAGAGGCCAATTGCATTATTAATGATGGTTTGTACTACTTCCCGTTTGAGCGGGATTTTATGATAAAAAAACTAGAAGTTTTAGATTTTAACCGAGACTTACGTGGGGCTGATAAGTATGCCGAAAAGATAATGAGCATACACTTTAACGATAGTATTGCGGTGGCCTATTACATTAGTTACAAATTAGAGCGAGCGCGGTATTACACCAAACTTGGTAATTATTATAAGGCATCAGAGTGTTATGCCGATGTGCTTGCCGAGCAACCTTGGAATAAAGAAGCCATTGATGGCAAATTAAATTTAGAGATTAAACAAGGTAAAGTAAGTGGAATCATTGAACAGCTGAATGCTGAGTTAGGTAAAAATCCAAAATCGTACGAAGCACTTACCAAAAAAGTAATTTTACTAAGCGACCAATACCATTACTCAGAAGCACTTGAAGTAGCAGAGCAATTGGTTAAATATTTTCCGGGCGACTCGCGTGCCAGAATTTTACATTACGAAACACAAATGGCTTGCGGAAGATTCTTTATGAAAGAAGATCCATACTTGGTGTTTCAAGGTGTTTTAGAAAAACGCCCAACAGATAAAGAAGCGCTTAACTATACCATAAATTTAGCCACCGCACGTGGTTTATATTTAGATGCATTAGCTTTTGAAAACAAGGCCTTATTAACTACACCTAATGATGCAGAAATACTTCAGAAAAAAATTGGAACATTAGAGTATTTAGAACGCTATGCTGAAGCAGCCAACATTGCTAATCGCCTATTGCGCACATCACCTAATAATGCCGATTACCGCAAACAAGCTATTGAGTTAAATATGCTTAGCGGAAGGCAGTTTATGAAAGAAAAAGAGTTTGATAGTGCCGCCACTGATTTAAATACTGTACTTAGGTTAGACCCACGTAATACCGAAGCCACTTTGTTTTTAGCAGAAACCTACATGGCGCAAAAAAAGTATGACGAATCGTTAGCAACATTAGATAAAGCATTGGATGATAACCCAAACAATCAGGTGTTACAATTTAAGCGTGCGGTAGTTTTGCAAGATGCAGGTTTGCTTGATTTAGCAGCAGCACAAGCCGTTGAACTTCACAAAGAACATCCATCAGATTTACGCTACAAAAACTTAGTGGTTGATATTAAAACCAGCTATGCTAAAAACTTAATGGCTATTGATGATTATGATGGAGCCAGAGAAGAGTACCGTGCTATTATTAAACTACAACCACAAAACACCGATGCGTTAAACGGACTTATTAATCTAGAAAGTGGTTCGCACCGTTACGACTCTGCCCTGTTTTATGCAAACAATGCCTTGGCGCATTATCCTGAAAACAGAGACTTTTTATTGAAAAAATCATCGGTACTTGAGGCGCAAAAACAATACAGAGAGGCCTATGCAATAACCGGAAATTTAATGCAACGCTACCCGTACAATAGCAAAATAAAACAAGCTTATGTAGAGCAACTTTTAGCAAGTGGCGGAGATTATAACAAACGCATGCAATATGATAGTGCGATTACCGAGTTTTATAAAGTACTTGAAATTAACCCAAGAGATAGTAATGCACTTCATTATGCCACTAACATTTTAATCGAGAAAAACTTAGACGATTCGGCATTGGCTCTTAACGATAAGGCTTTACATTACTACCCCAACAACGAACAATTTACCTTTAAACGTGCTACTATTTTAGAGAAGAAAAAAGACTATGTAGCTGCTTCTGCTGCTGCCGATTCGTTGGTATTAATTAACCCAAGTTTGCGCAATATTGATTTTGCTGATGCATTAAAAGCACATGCCTTACGCAATCAATTAGGATTTATGTTTTTATACTCCACTTTCGATTCGGCAAGCAACATTACCCGAGCCAATATTGCTACCATACAATATGCCAGGTATACAAAATGGGGTAGCTTAACGGGACGTTTAAACATGGCAGGACGCTCGATGGGAACAGGCATGCAGCTAGAAATGGATATCAATTACAAACACAATCCTAAATGGTTTTCATTTGCATCAGCAGGTGTATCAAACGAAATTGTTTTCCC